>CAYJKD010000208.1:0-4758 GCA_964370595.1 uncultured Lachnospiraceae bacterium | reverse complement strand
CCTACAAGACCATACACAGAAGATTTACATGGATTGCCTATTATTAATATTCGTCATGTTCCACTGAGCAATCAACTAAATGCTTTTATGAAACGAACACTAGATATCGCTGGTGGGATTTTTGCATTGCTTCTGTTTTCTCCTGTAATGATTGTTGCTGCGATAATGGTTAAACTAACCTCAAAGGGGCCATTAATCTTTGCACAAGAGAGAATCGGAAAACAAAATCGCGCTTTTAAAATGTATAAATTTCGTTCAATGGAGGTACAAGTTCCATCAGAAGAAGAAAGTAAATGGACAACAAAACGAGATCCAAGAGTTACAACGATTGGAAAAATCATACGAAAAACCAGTATTGATGAAATGCCACAATTTTTCAATGTGATTAAAGGAGATATGAGTTTAGTTGGACCAAGACCAGAAAGACCATTTTTTGTGGAACAATTTAAGGAAGAAATTCCACGGTACATGATTAAGCATCAAGTGCGTCCTGGAATTACAGGATGGGCACAAATTAATGGATATCGCGGAGATACATCTATTACAAAGCGTATCGAGCATGATTTATACTATATTGAAAATTGGACACTTGGATGGGATATTAAGATTTTATTCCTAACGATTTTCAAAGGTTTTATTAATAAAAATGCGTATTAAAGAGAGAGGTACAATAATTATGAATCGAGAGTTAGAGCAAAAACTGGGAAACCAGAAAGGAACAAAAAAGAAGAAAAAGCCGACAAAGTGGATCATTCTTGGAGTAGTGGAATGTATCGTGTTAGCTTGTATCTTTGGATATGGGTACTTTCTAAGGACTTGGAGTTTGATCCAACGACCAGACTTTGTACTGGAAAATGTTCAGAATACAGATCTAGATGTAGATACGGTTGAAAAAATGAAGGGTTACTGGACAATTGCATTATTTGGTGTGGATTCAAGAAATAGTGCAGTCGGAGCAGGAACAAATGCAGATGTGAATATGATTTGTAACATCAACCAAGATACTGGCGAAATCAAATTAGTTTCTGTTTATCGAGATAGTTACTTAAATATTTCGACAGATGGTACTTATAATAAAATCAATCAGGCATATTTTAAGGGTGGTCCAGAACAAGCAGTACAAGCATTAAATCGAAATCTAGACTTAAATATCACAGACTATGTAACATTTAGTTGGAAAGCAGTTGCTGATGGTATCAATATTTTAGGTGGAATTGATATGGAACTGAGTAATGCTGAATTTTATTATATCAATTCATTTATTACAGAAACAGTAAAAGCCACAGGAATTGGTTCGAATCACTTAAAGAGCGCAGGAATGAACCATTTAGATGGGGTTCAGGCAGTTGCTTATGGAAGACTACGTTTGATGGATACAGATTTTGCTCGTACAGAAAGACAACGAAAAGTAATATTGGCTGCGTTTGATAAAGCAAAAGAGGCAGATATCAGTGATATCAATACACTAGTGGCAGCGGTATTTCCGCAGGTTGCTACCAGTATAGGTGTAGAAGATGTGGTTGAAAACGTAGGAAATATCAGTAAATATTACATTGGAGAAACAACAGGGTTTCCTCAGGCTCGTGGTGATGTAAACATGGGAAGCAAGGGCGCTGTGGTAGTTCCACAAACATTGGTATCCAATGTAGAACATCTTCATGCATTCTTATTTGAAGATGAAGAATATGAAGTTTCTTCTACTGTAAGAAAAATTAGTGAAAATATTGCTTATGAAACAGGTAGATATAATGAGGCTAATTTCATAGAATCGGTTCCAACAGATCAAGGAGTTATACAAAAGCCGAAAACCACAGAAGCATCTACAGAAGAGGATGAGGAAGCGGAAACGGATGAGTTTGGAGATCTGATTGAAGAAGAGGTGGAGACAGATGAAAATGGAGACCCAATTGAAACAGAAGAGGTAGAAACAGATGAGTTTGGAGATCCAATTGAAACAGAAGTAGAAACGGATGAAAATGGGGATCCAATTGAAACAGAAGTAGAAACAGATGAAAATGGAGATCCAATTGAGACAGAGGTAGAAACAGATGAATTTGGGGATCCGATTGAAACCGAGGCAGAGACGGATGAAAATGGAGATCCAATTGAGACGGAAGTAGAAACAGATGAAAATGGAGACCCAATTGAAGAAGAAACAGAAGCGGAAACAGACGAAAATGGAGACCCAATTGAAACTTTACCAGTACTACGACCAGATGATGAGGTAGGACCTGGAGGTGGAACATTGCCATCACAAAGCGTGAGCCCAGGAGGAGATATATCTCCAGGCGGTAGCATAAGCCCAGGAACGAGTAATGACTCAGATGAAAATGAAGGACCAGGAGTGGTAACAACACCAGGAGATACATCTTCTAGTGGAAGTATAACTCCAGGAGGAAGCACAAGTTCAGGAACAAGTACAACTCCAGGGGGAAGCACAAGTTCAGGAACAAGTACAGCACCAGGAGAAAGCACAAGTAGCAGTACGACACCAGGGGGAAGTTCAAGTTCAGGAACGAGCACAACGCCAGGCGGAAGTATAAGCCCAGGAAGTACAAGTCCAGGAACAAGCACAGCGCCAGGGAGTAGCAGTGCTCCTGGCTCGCAGACAACATCAATACCAAGTAGTTCTGGACCAGGGCAATAGACATTGCTAAGATAAAAAAATCCACTGATTCATAAATATAAGGTTTTCACACAATGTTCAAAAATTAAGCAGTTTTAAACACATTTTTATCACAAATTATAGTTATTATAATGTCATAAGATTTAGTTGAGAGGAGATAAAAATATGTTTAATGATAATAAGAATGGGAACTGGAATAATAATCAAGATGGAATGAATGAGGAAGTTAAGAGCGAAGTAAGAGAACCTCATATTGTAAGTGAGATGAAAGCAGAGGATGCAATTATCCATGAATCAGAAAAATCGATAGAAGAACAAAATATAGAAGAACAAAATATAGAAGAACAAAATATAGAAGAACAAGAGACTCAACAACAGAGATTTGAGCAATCCAACTTTGAGCAACAACATGGACAAAATCACGAAGGGCATTATCAAAATCAATCTTGGGGTCAAATCTATGAAGGTTCCTCAAAAGCGAAAAAGAAGAGTAAGAAAAAAGGAATGCAATCCAAAATAGCAGGAATTACAGCAGCGGCATTATTGTTTGGAAGTGTATCAGGCGCTACAATGGCTGGGGTAAATGCAATTGGAAGCCAATTTTTTAACAACTCGAGCACACAAGTAGAGCAAACACAAACAAGAAGTACATTAGCAGTGGTTCAGCCAGAAGAAAATACCAGTATGACTGACCAGGATGGAGTAATGGATGTCTCTAGTATCGCAGAAGCAGCAATGCCTTCTGTTGTAGCAATTACAAGTACGATGTACTATACACAAAATACTTGGTTCGATCAAGGGCAAACAGTTGAAATACCAAGTAGTGGTTCAGGGATTATTATTGGGCAAAATGAAACAGAACTTTTGATTGTTACAAATAATCATGTGGTTCAAGATTCAGATAGTCTCAGTGTAGCTTTTATTGATGAAGAAGTAGTTACAGCTGCAATTAAAGGATTGGATTCTCAAAATGATTTGGCAGTGATTGCAGTTCCTTTAGATCAAATCAGTGAATCTACCATGAGTCAAATAAAAATAGCATCGATTGGAAACTCTGATGACATAAAAGTTGGAGAAGGGGTTGTTGCGATTGGAAACGCACTTGGTTATGGACAATCTGTAACCGTTGGATATATAAGTGCAAAAAATAGAGAAGTAACAAGCGAAGATCAAACCGTAACAGAGTTGTTGCAAACAGATGCAGCGATTAACCCAGGAAACAGTGGTGGAGCACTCCTTAATATGCAAGGGGAAGTAATTGGAATCAATGTAGCAAAATACTCATCTACTGATGTAGAAGGAATGGGGTATGCAATTCCAATTTCAAAAGCAGAAGGAATTATCAATGATTTGATGAATGCAAAAACAAAAATAGAGTTAGCCGAAGAAAAGCAAGGATATTTAGGAATCCAAGGACAAAATATTGATTCACAAATGGCACAATCCTTTGGAATGCCAGAAGGAATCTATGTATTTAAGATTGTAGAAGGTTTCGCAGCGGCAGAATCTGATTTAAGAGAAAAAGATGTGATTACAAAATTTGATAATCAACCAGTGCGTAGCATGACAGAATTACAAAATATATTGACATATTACGAAGGTGGTAGTACAGTGACATTAACAGTACAATCACTTGAGAATGGAAACTATGTGGAACGTCAAGTAGAAGTTACACTTGGTTATAGACCGGTAAACGAAACTAATTAAGATAAAATAAGTGATACTCAGGGTGCGGTTGCGTCCTGAGTATCACTGCTGTTAGAAATATAAATGGAGGTAAGGAATAATGGACGAGAAAGAAATCATGGAAGGAACTGATGAAAAAGATAATGATGATTTAGAAAAAATTTGTTATGTATGTAGAAGGTCTGAGAGTAAAGCAGGTCAAATTATTGACATGCCAGGTAATTTAACTATTTGTCATGACTGTATGCAAAAAGCATTTGACTCTATGGCTACAAATGGAATTGATTTATCAAAAATCGACTTATCCCAGATATCAGGTATGCCATATATGAATATGAATTTCTCAAATGTAGATCAGATGCCAGAAATGAGTATTCCGAAAAAGCAACAAGTAAAGAAGAAGAAAGAAAAGAAAGAAAAAAATCTAGAATTAAAAGATATCCCAG
>CAYJKD010000207.1:4243-4764 GCA_964370595.1 uncultured Lachnospiraceae bacterium | reverse complement strand
TTGCTCCACAGAATTTCCATACGATAAGAAACAAAGGGCAAGATGTCTGCTAATAGTATAACACATTTTTTTTTCTAGTAAAGGATTTTTACAAGATTTGTATATTTTTTTCATATAACCATTTTATTCCATACATACACCATAGTACTTTACTATATTTCCGTATTTTTTACTTCAAATTGCATAAAAACCCAAGCCATATTAAGTTACACTCAATACCACTTGGTCTATATTTACATATTTATCATATACTGCAAAGTTCATTACTCATCTATCCCATCTTGGAATAGCTCCTTAATTCGTTGATATTCACCAAACACAACGATGATATCATCTTGAATTAGC
This sequence comes from uncultured Lachnospiraceae bacterium, assembly GCA_964370595.1. Taxonomy (GTDB): domain Bacteria; phylum Bacillota; class Clostridia; order Lachnospirales; family Lachnospiraceae; genus Brotaphodocola. The sequence goes on along the minus strand of CAYJKD010000207.1, from coordinate 4,419 downwards.
ATATCTTCTCCTTTGATTAAACTTTTCGTTTCTTGTCCACGCTTTATTAAAATCAATTGAATTTTATAATTCTCCTTTAACTTCGAGTCCTTAAGTTCAACTTGTTCTAATTGTATTGGTAGTTTTACAAGATTGACTTCAGCCATAACATTCTCACCATACAAATATAAGATTGA
>CAYJKD010000207.1:0-4233 GCA_964370595.1 uncultured Lachnospiraceae bacterium | reverse complement strand
ATTCGCTCAATGAAACGATTAAAAAAAAGCTTAATCGCCTTTACTTTTTTTAGAATTGCAAGAATTCCAGAACCAAAAAATATTACAATAGCAGACCCCCACATATCTCTTACTTCAGAATTGCTTAAAGATAAAAAAATATTAACCACACTTGACATAATAATCACTGTGAACAAATATCCAAAAATGATTGTTAATTTAGCAAGTTTCCTACGTGTTCTAGACGAAGTAATCGCCTCACTATCTTGAGTGGTAAATCCACTATTCGTCAACATCGATATCACTTGAAAATGTGCTTTATCGTACGTAAGTCCTGTTAACCGAAATAAAATCGTAAATGCTTCTACAATAAATATATATACTAAAGTTAATAGAAAAAATAGCATTAATGCTGATGTAACACTCATAATGTTCTCCTCCTATCGTTTTATTACTTTTATTTTACTGGTTTCTCACATAAGTGTCTAGTGTTTTTCATTTATTTCATCAAACAATTTGCTCTATTTTCTGTTTTGTTGTTTTTTTTTATTCAGTTTTCTAAATATTATCCGATATATATCATATTAAATTAAACTGTATCAGTATATAAACAATACCATTGACAAGGGGGATACTCGATGAAAATTTCCAAATTTGAAAAACTGAGAAATGATTACTATACTAATTTTAGTGTAACTGAAACGAAAGATCGTAAGAAAGAGAAAGGTTCCACCTATAACGGTCTTCCACTTCCAAAGAAAACCCATACCACCAATTCAACCTTATCACAGGATAACATCGAACTGATTCAACAATATGCAAAAGAAGATGCTCCTCTAGGAGAATTCATGGGAATAATCAATAGTAAATTTAGAACATTTCGAAAGACGTATATCTTAGAAAATATCTCTCCTAACCGTGCTGCATTAAAAGCTATATTGATAAAAAAAATAACTACTGTAATTGGTCCATGCTTTTTTGAAGGACAGATTACAGTAGAAGATGTACATTACCCATTTGATATTTCTGTTGGCGCAAAAAAATACGTATTTGCACAAATCTATGATCTTACAGGAGAATTGCTCTGCACCTATTCTTCCCAATGCGGCTGGAATGATGTAAGAACAAGTGCAGAGCAATCAGTATACCATGAAATCTCGTCAGTCTATTCCGAGGCTTGGGATTTGGAAAGAAAAAAATTAAATTTACCTACCCAAACAGAATTTCTAAAAACAACTTCTAGCAAAAACATTAACTTAATCATCTAGTACTGATATTTAATCAATCACAATAGATGTAAAATTCCAAGTACGTAAGTAATCTACTTTAATATTAGACATGCAATAAGGGCATGTTGATACACCTTCTGTTGTTAAGGGAGCTCCACAATTTGGGCATGATTTACTAGCGGATGCCTCCATTCCAAAATTGGTATCATCTAGTCGATAAACCCATTTCGTTGTGGCTCTCTCTTGTGTTTTTTTCCCCTCTGGGTGTTGCGGGTCTGTTTTTGTATATTCAAATGCTACTTGAAATGTTACTGTCGCAGTATCTCCACTTTTCCTATAATTTCTCATTGCTTGCTTATGTACATGTACCTTACTAATTTCAACTTCTTCTTCTCGTTTTTTTTCAATCATTTCTTTTAATTGAGCGTTCAAAGTTTCATAGTTTGCAAACTTTCCTAAATCTTCATTTTTTAATGCATCATAAAATTCATAAATCCCATCAACATTTCGACTTTTTAATTCCTCAAGAGATAATTCTGGAAAATCTTCTTGAAGCCTTGGAGCTTCTATACTCTCCATTCCACTGATTGACTTTGGTGTATTCTCAACTAAAGTTTCTCTGTTTTGAATTCCTTCTATGATATCCTCTGTTTCAAAAATCAGATTGCTTACTTGGCGAACTTTATTTCTAATATTTTTATAAATAATATATCCCATAATAATTATAGTAATTAGTACGATTAAAATTAGAATTAAAACAAAATTCTTCAAAATCCCACTTCCCTTTCTTGTTGTAATAATTTTCATCATCACATATACAACTAGTCTGATTGTAACATAATATCATAGGATAAGGAATCTGTCATTGCTTTTTATTTAATTGTATAAAAGATCTGTGCCCAATAAGAATAACCATTTGCATCTGTTGTATGTGCCACTCCAACATGTGTAAATCTAGAATGTAGAATATTGTTAGCATGGCCTTGGCTAGCCATAAATCCATCCATAATACCATATACATCATATGTAGCAAATGCAACATTTTCACCTGAAAATGACGATTTTAAGCCTACTTCTTTCATCGCTACTTTATAGTCTGTACCATCTGGACGTGTATGTGAGAATAATCTTGTAATTTCTTCTGCACGAATTTCAGCAACTGCATGTCCAGTAGAATCTGTTGATAGTGGCGCTAACCCCACTTGTGCACGTTCTGCATTAATAATTGTTAACATTGTTTCTTCTTGAACGCTCATATAAGAAACGGTCGATTTTTGTAATGGTTCCGATACCCAAATACCATCTTGATTTACAAAGCATCCGTCTGGTGTTGTGGTATTTACTAACATTGCTCCTGATGGCGAAAAATAATACCAATTTCCATCAATTTGATTCCAACCAGATACCATGTTTCCAGCTTCAGTAAGATAATACCAAGCTCCACCATCTTGTAACCATCCAGTTTTCATATATCCATTACTTTCAAAATAATACCAACCACCATGAATCTGCACCCAACCACTAGAAATTGAATTTCCATTTTCCTGTATAAATGTCCAACCCAGATTATCCTGCACCCAGTTTCCTGAAACATTAGCATATACATTATTGCTAATTCCTGTAATCAATGCTATCATAATCGATAGTCCTATCAGTAATTTTTTCATATCCCATTCTCCTCTACATCTATGTTAATTATTATATTTTTCTTATCTGTTAGTAGTATTCGTATGTAGTTGTAAAAAAATGGGGTCTATCTATAAATTTTAAGGAGTTTTTATGATGAATCAAAAACAACCCTCGTTTTTACTTTTTTTTCTATTAGCCGCAATACAAAGTATGGCTGCTAACTTTGCACATCCAGTAACCCCTACCTTAATCCAGTTTTTAGAGTTAGAAAGCTATAGCTTTGGATTATTTTTTGCAGGAATGGCTTTTAGTAATTTTTTATTTTCACCCATGTGGGCAAAACAAGTAAAACGAATGGGGAGCAGAATGGTACTTTGTATCTGCTGCATAGGATATGCTCTTGGACAAGCTATGTTTACTATTTTTACCACAATTCCAACGATTATGTTCGCTCGTGTTTTTTCAGGTTTTTTTGTCGGAGGAATTATGGTTAGTTACCTAACCTATATTCTTTCTAAAGCTCCTGAACACAAAAAATCAAAATATCTAGCAACTTCAGCTTCTATCACAGTAGTAGCAAGTGCATTTGGCTATTTTATAGGTGGAATGGTCGGCGTGATTTCTATCTACTATGCATTCATTTTGCAAGTTGTAACATTGGCACTCTGCGGAATTCTTTTTCGATTTCTGCTAGAAGATGATAAAGAAATCGGAATTAAAATCAACCTAATAAAAGATGCCAATCCTTTTCTTGCATTTATGGATGCAAAAAAATTTATGACACCTTCTTTTATTCTTATTTTTATTTGCGTATTTATCGCCAGTGTTGCTACTACTTGCTTTGATCAAAGTTTTAACTATTACCTCAATGATGTATTTAAACTAACTTCAGCGTATAATGGAAGTATCAAAGCCGTTGTTGGGATTATATCACTTGTAGCAAATATGACCATCTGTGTGTGGATTCTTGGCAAAACTAATTTTAAAAAAAGCTTGATTTTTGTATTTATTGGATGTGGAATTACCCTATTATCCTTAGGATTTTTCTCTTCATTTCTACTATATACAATTGTTGTTATTTTCTTTTTTGGCCTAAATGCCATCTATCAACCAATTATACAAAACATATGTGTGGTTGATGCAAATAAAGATGATGGACCGATGGTAATGGGATTTTACAATGCAATGCGCTCACTAGGAATGATTGCTGGCGCTCTATATGGTGGATTTGTTTATGGAATTGATCATACACTACCTTTTGTATCGGCAGGACTCCTTTTTCTTATCACAGTTGGAATTATGATAAGATACAACTTACGTTCTCAATCATTTAAAATAGATAATAAAACCAATGAACCATAACTCTGACCTATTACTATAAAACTAATTATTGATG
>CAYJKD010000206.1:0-4787 GCA_964370595.1 uncultured Lachnospiraceae bacterium | reverse complement strand
GATTTCTACTTCTAACTACTTTTCCTTGATCAGGTTCTTCTAATCCTGCGACAATTTTAAGTAGGGTTGATTTCCCTGTTCCATTGATTCCAATCAGACCAACTTTTTCATCATCTTGCATACTGAATTCCGTATGATCGAATAATAATCTTTCTGTATATGATTTTAATAAATTCTCTATTGTTATAATATTCAAATTTTTACCCTCTTTTTCGATATTATTATTAAAAAGTTTGAAAAATATATGTTGTTTTCCCAAAATAACTGTGTTAAACTATTGATGTCAACTAATAACTGTGTCTTACCACCGGTGAACATCCCGTGTAAAAAAAGGGGGTAGGGATGTGATTTACACAAAAATCTCAGTTGGCAATGGACACTATTCTTGTAAGCCTATTTCAATATCATTTCTTATCAAAATAGCAAATGATTTTGACTGTGATATTTACTTAAAGTGCAATAACAAGAAAGGTTTTGCCAATGTAAAAAATTATGATGATTTAATGTGTAGTTTAAAATCAAGTAACAAAGATGGTTTTGTTTTTTATTTTCACGGTATTGATGAGGTTGCAGCATTAAGCAGATTTAATGAAATCTTTAGTTCTAGCGTAAGTTCAACTAGTTATTAACCCAACTGATTTCTAAACGGTTACAAAATAGGACAGATAGTCATCTATCTGTCCATTTTATATGCTTTGCACTCTTTAGTTGTCATCTTCTGTAACAGAAAATACAAAACGTTTCCTTGCCATCTCATCACTCTCTAAGTATTCATCATAAGTAGTAATTTTATCAATCAGCTTTCCATTTACAATTTCCATGATTCGGTTTGCTGTTGTTTGAACGATTTGGTGGTCACGAGAAGAAAACATCATTGCACCTTGGAACTTAACCATTCCATTATTAAGTGCAGTAATAGATTCCATATCTAAATGGTCAGTAGGCTCATCAAGTAGTAATACATTTGCTGCTGAAATCATCATTTTAGATAACATGCAACGAACTTTTTCTCCACCAGAAAGTACTTTTACTTTTTTAATTCCATCATCTCCTCCAAATAACATACGTCCTAAAAATCCACGAACATAAGTTGCATCCTTCTCTGGAGAATACTGAGTCAACCAATCTACAATTGTATCATCATTATTAAATTCACTTGAGTTGTCTTTTGGGAAATATGCTTGAGAAGTTGTTAATCCCCATTTATAACTTCCCTCATCTGGCTCCATTTCACCTGATAATATTTTAAATAAAATCGTTTTTGCAAGCTCATTCGGCCCAACTAAAGCAACTTTGTTTTCTCTTGTTAAAGTAAATGAAATTTCATCTAAAATTTTAACACCATCAATGGTCTTTGATAGGTTTTCTACCGTCAATACCTCATTCCCAATCTCACGCTCTGGGCGGAAATCGATATATGGGTATTTTCTGCTTGATGGACGAATATCATCAAGTTCAATTTTTTCTAATGCTTTCTTTCTAGAAGTCGCTTGCTTTGACTTAGAAGCATTGGCAGAAAATCGTTGAATAAACTCCTGTAATTCTTTGATTTTCTCTTCCTTCTTACGGTTTTGCTCCTTCATCTGCTTTACCATCAACTGGCTCGACTCATACCAAAAATCATAGTTTCCAGCATACAGCTGAATCTTACCATAATCGATATCTGCAATGTTGGTACAAACTTTATTCAAGAAATAACGGTCATGAGATACTACAATAACAGTATTTTCAAAGTTAATCAAGAATTCTTCTAACCAAGCAATCGCATCTAAATCTAAGTGGTTTGTAGGCTCGTCAAGAAGTAAAATATCTGGATTACCAAATAATGCTTGTGCAAGTAATACTTTGACTTTTTGAGCTCCTGTCAAATCTTTTAGCAAAGAATAGTGGAATTCTGTATCAATACCGAGTCCGTTTAACATATTCGCTGCATCTGACTCTGCTTCCCATCCATTCATTTCAGCAAACTCCGCTTCAAGATCTGCTGCTTTAATTCCATCTTCATCTGTGAAGTCTTCCTTCATATAGATTAAGTCTTTTTCTTTCATTACTTCATACAATCTTTTATTTCCCATAATAACTGCATCAAGTACTTGAAATTCATCATATTTAAAATGGTCCTGTTGTAGGAACGATAGTCGTTGTCCTGGAGTAATCACAATATCTCCATTGGTCTGCTCAAGCTGTCCAGATAAAATCTTTAAAAATGTAGATTTACCCGCTCCATTGGCTCCAATTAATCCGTAGCAGTTGCCTTCTGTAAATTTAATATTTACCTCCTCAAACAATGCCTTTTTTCCTAAACGAAGAGTTATACCATTTGCACTAATCATCTTTTAACACCTTTCTCAAAAAAAGAGGGTCATCTCTTGGCCCTCGCTCTTTTTCTACTTTATCTATTTTACAAGTTTTTCTTGATTTTGCAAGTGTTTTCTACCTATATACTTTATTTTTTTCAAAAAAGACGCCTTTTAAATAGACGTCTTTTCATCTTTACTAATTATTTACTTTTCTTTTTTTCTTTTGTAACATAACTGCACCAATTAGGCAAGTAATAGAACCTAGTGTGTAAATTAAGAAATTATCTTCATATCCTGTCTTAGGTAATAGTAAGCCTGAGTTTAATGGTACTTGCTCATTTACAATTTCAATGCTGTTTGCTAACGGTACTTCATTATCTTCAATTACAATTGTATTTGCTAATGGCACTTGTGAATCTTCAATAGAAGCAGTCGATATTGTTTGCTCTGGTGTTGTAGTAACCGCAGGCTCTTCGTTATCACTTCCACCTTGGCTATCGTTTCCACCTTGGTTATCGTCTCCACCTTGGTTATCGTCTCCACCTTGGTTATCGTCTCCACCTTGGTTATCATCTCCACCTTGGTTATCGTCTCCACCTTGGTTATCATCTCCACCTTGGTTATTATCCCCACTTTGAGTAATCGTAAGTAATCCGTTTACTTTAATAATATTATAATTATCTGTTATGTTATCCCCATTCTTATCAAATATTTCAGCACCTTCAATTTTATTATCAGCAGAACCAACTTCTGTTCTAGTACTATCTGCTGTCATAGTTGTTTTCACTTGATGACCTTCTAATAAACCTTTCGTATTCTCTCCATTAACCACTTCTGGATTTACTTTATTATTTGTTAGGGCACTTCCATTATAGGCTTGTGTTGCTGATTCAGCAGTTAAAGTAACTGATCTTTGACGAATTGTAAGTTTTACGGTTCCTTCTAATTGGCTGTTTCCGTATTTGCTATTTTCTACAATATACTTAAATTCCTTTGCTAATTCTTTTCCATTTTCATCAAGGATTACATCTGTCACACTCGCTGTCTCAAATGAAACAATTTTTGTCCCTTCTGGAAGTTCTTTTAATAAATCTGCTTCTGTAAAGGTTAATGGCGTTCCATCATAAATTTTTTCATCATTTAAATCTAACTCTGCAACTTGATCCCAATTTTCAAAAATTGTGAAATTTCCTTTAATTACTTTAATATTATAGTTATCTACATTTGCTGTGTCACTGTTTTCTACAGTTGCTGTTAAAACATTTTTATAAGGTTTTACTACGTTATTTTTATTATATTTTGGGGTTTCTACCTTAAGGTTTGTTCTTTGTGTTGTAATAATAAATTCTTCACCTTCTGCCATGTTTTTTTTGTATTTATACTCAATTTTAGGGTCGTCCTCACCTACCAGTTTACTCGCATTTATTACTTTAATTGTTACATTTTTTTGAGCAATTGTTAATATAGTTTCAACAACAATTTTTCCACTTCCTTCTCCGTATGTAATTACTACTTGATAAGTTCCTGCATTAGTAGGTGCTTGTGTCGTTAGTTCTTGTTGTTCTTTTATTTTTGTTCCATCTCCATTATGTGTCTTTTTATATTCAACACTTGGAGTTCCAAGATCAAACTGTTTTTCACCAGTAACTTTCTTTAAGTTATACGAATGCTCTGTTCCATTATAGGTGTTTTCTTGTTCTTTTGCTGTTATTTCTGCCCATTTTGCATAAACGGTTGTATTCTCATGGAATATAGTATCGCTCTTTACTTCAGTTTCCACTCCATTGTTATCATAATACCAACCAGTAAATACATGATTTGTTCTATATAGTCCTTCTGTTGGATAATCATTTCCAAGTGTTATGGTACCAGCATTACTCACTTCTTTTTCTACTGCTATTGGAACATTGCTTATTTCCTCTTTTTCCACGCCATCATCAAAAGATATTTCAATTCCCCAAACTGCTTTTAAGAATGCATTAGATGCTGGCATTTTAAATGTATCATCTGCTTTAAATAACCTTCCACCTTCAATACCTACTGTAGATGGAATTTCTTCAAATACTTCCCATCCTAAAAATTTCCATCCTTCTCGTTTAGGTGCCCCTTTTTTTGCATTGACTACAGTTACATCTTCACCTGATTCATAAATTTTTTCATCTGTTGGTAAGCGTTTTGCTAATTCATCTACTAAATCATAAGTTACATTAAATCTTGTTAGCCACTGAGCGGTTAAAACAACGTTACTTGTAGGCATTTGAAATGCTTTATTCAAATCACCACTATTGTATAATACACTATAGTCGATTCCATCCATTTCTGCTGGTGCTGTGATTTTCCAACCAGTAAATACAGCATTCTCTTTTTTAGGCTCTCCTGCCTTGATTTCATAACTAGTTCCTGATGCATATAATTGGCCATCTGTAGGAATTTCTGTTGCACCATCAGCCTCATATGTTACTGAATATGCATTATTTACAATTCCAT
>CAYJKD010000205.1:3375-4794 GCA_964370595.1 uncultured Lachnospiraceae bacterium | reverse complement strand
CTCCAGAAGATACTCCAAGATTCGAAACACTTCTAGGAGATGGATCACAATTTGGTATCAACTTATCCTATGCAGTTCAACCAAGCCCAGATGGACTTGCTCAAGCGTTTATCATCGGTGCAGACTTCATCGGTTCTGATTCTGTAGCTATGGTACTTGGAGATAACATTTTCCATGGACAAGGTTTAAGAAAACGTCTTCGTGCTGCATCAGAAAAAGAAGTTGGTGCAACCGTATTCGGATACTATGTAGATGATCCAGAGCGTTTCGGTATTGTAGAGTTTGACTCTACTGGAAAAGCAATCTCCATTGAAGAGAAGCCAGAAATTCCAAAATCAAACTATTGTGTTACAGGTTTATACTTCTACGATAACAAAGTAGTAGAGTATGCGAAAAATCTAAAACCATCCAAACGTGGAGAGTTAGAAATTACTGATCTTAACCGTATCTATCTCGAATCGGAAGAATTAGATGTAACATTACTTGGACAAGGATTTACTTGGTTAGATACAGGAACCCATGAATCTCTTGCAGAAGCAACAAGCTTTGTAAAAACCATTGAAACCCATCAAAACAGAAAAATTGCATGTTTAGAAGAGATTGGCTATCTCAATGGATGGATTACAAAAGAGCAATTACTAGAAACTTATGAAATATTAAAGAAAAATCAATATGGAAAGTATCTAAAAGATATTTTAGATGGAAAATATGTGGATCCAAGATAACAAATCATAAAAATATGTGGATAACATGAATGCTTTCAATTAAAAATCCACCTTATACAATACGAAAGAAGTGATTGTGATAGGTGGATTTTTATATTAAGTAAATCACATACAAAATACAAAGAACTACTGGGGGTAGTATGAAAGACAAAATTGCAGTACTCATTCCTTGTTATAATGAAAGTTTATCCATTCAAAAAGTAATTGAAGATTTTAAACTGGAATTGCCAGAAGCAACCATCTATGTGTACGATAATAACAGTACCGATGGAACGGATCAAATCGCAGCTTCTATAGGTGCCACAGTACGTTATGAATATCGCCAAGGAAAAGGAAATGTGATTCGTAGTATGTTTCGTGACATCGATGCAGATTGCTATCTCATGATTGATGGGGATGATACCTATCCTGCAGAGTACGCTTCTAGTATGTGTCAATACATCCTAGATAAGCGAGCAGATATGGTAATCGGAGATCGCCTTTCTTCTACCTATAAATCAGAAAATAAACGAGCCTTTCATAACCTAGGAAATGTACTTGTTCGAACATTGATCAATACATTATTCAATGCGAATATTAAAGATATCATGACAGGCTATCGTGCATTTAGCTATGATTTTGTGAAAACATTTCCTGTATTATCAAAAGGTTTTGAAATCGAAACAGAGATGACCATACACGCTCTTGATAAAAA
>CAYJKD010000205.1:1995-3365 GCA_964370595.1 uncultured Lachnospiraceae bacterium | reverse complement strand
AGGAAGTGTATCAAAATTAAATACCTTTGCAGATGGATTTAAAGTATTGAATACCATAGCAAGATTGTTTAAGGAATACAAACCCATGTTTTTTTTCATGACAATTAGTATATTGTTTTTTATCATAACCTTAGGATTTGGAATTCCTGTATTCGTAGAATATTTTGAAACAGGATTAGTGCTTCGATTCCCAACATTGATATTCTCGGGATTTATGTTAATGTTATCTGCTTTTTCTGCAGTATGTGGAATTATCTTAGAAGTCATTGCGAAAAAGCATAGGCAGCTATTTGAATTATTTTATATAAATCTAGACCGCAATGATTGAGTCAAGAATGGATGAATTCAAAGGGGGAGTAGGAAATGGGTGTATTAGAAAAAATTAAGGTGTTTTCATATAAAAACAATAAAGTGGGATTTGTAGCGAGAATTATGTTTTCGCTACTTTTTGCGTTAGCAGTAACAGCGAGCAGTCTTGTTGTATATACAGGAACCTATCAAAGTTATACGGAAAATTATATAAAGCCTATGACTACAGACCGTATAATCTTGTTTCTCGTAGTAGGAATCATTACATGGTTCTTATTACATGTGTTACAATGGTTTTTTACGTTAATGGAAAATCGAATCTCATGTGAAGTGCGCTCAAAAAAATCATATTGGTACTGGATATTTTTTGGAATCATATTAGGGTGTTGGATACCCTACTATTTAACGTTTTATCCTGGAGGAGTATTTTCGGATACTTTCTACAATATGGGACAAGTTATTGAAGCGGTACCATTAAATAACTGGCATCCCATTCTATATACTTATCTATATGCAATTGTACTTAAAATCGTATCCATATTTGGCGGTGGTTGGCAAGAAACCATTGCAACCGTAACGGCTCTGCAAAGTATAGCAATGGCACTTGTATTTGCATCTTTTGTATATTGGATGTATCAAAAAAATATTTCTAAAATCTACCTAGGAATCGTACTTTTATTTTACGCATTATTTCCGCTGTTTCCTCTGTATGGTATTTCCAACTGGAAGGATACCTTGTTTTCTACAGCGCTTTTTTGGTATTGTCTTGTAATATTAGAAATTGTATTTACCAATGCAAGGTATATTCAGAATAGAAATGGAGTGATATCCTATGTTTTATCTGGACTTTTCGTATCTTTTTTAAGAAACAATGGAATTTATATCGTTGCAGTAGTAACCCTTGCGATTCTTGTTGTATATCGTGCCCAATTAATAAAACTATTAAAGAAATTTATGTTCGCCTCCACTGGAATGGTACTTGTAACGTTATTTATTCAAGGACCAATCTATGAGGAACGAGGATATAACTGGAACCGACCTGCAGAAGGCTATGGGATGTT
>CAYJKD010000205.1:1519-1985 GCA_964370595.1 uncultured Lachnospiraceae bacterium | reverse complement strand
AATCCAACACTTGGCTTATGTGATTACTGACCAAGGAAACATCAGTGAGGAAGAAGTTAAATTTATTTATGGAATGATTCCAATTGAGATAATCCAACAAGTTTATGCTCCTATGGTAGTAGATCCTATCAAATGGCATGCAAATTTTAGCAATCAATATCTAGGGGAGCATGAATCTCAGTTTCTTGATACTTGGCGAAGTGTAGCGATAAAAAATCCAGATAAAATAGTGAAAGCACATTTACTAGCAACCCTAGGCTTTTGGAGTCCCATTCACGCTAGTATGGATGCCTATACACAAACACAAATTTGGCATTTAGAAAATTCGTATGGTATTTATTCCAAAGACTTGTTTGAACAGTGGTTTGGAACCTCTCTTAAAGACACATTAGAGCCAAGAAGGCCATCTCTTCGGGTCTGCTAATTTGGCTTCTAGGATTTAGTCTAATGATTGTATTATGCCAAA
>CAYJKD010000205.1:0-1509 GCA_964370595.1 uncultured Lachnospiraceae bacterium | reverse complement strand
GTTACTAATCTATTTACCCCTACTTGGACTATGGGGAACCTTAATCCTTGCAACTCCAATTGCATTTAGTTTCCGTTATATCTTTGGATTTTTAATCTTTGTTCCACTAGCTTTTTTGCTACCAATGATGAAACAGGTACAATTAAGTGTGGTTAAGAAGAAGGGGAAGAGGAAATAACTACATATCAACTACCACCTCAAAATCAATATGTAATATTCATAATGATATCTTGCTTATAATCCCCGAATTCTTTGCCGAATATGTTGATTCCCCCAACATATTTGGCATCTTTTTTATTACCGATCCGCAATTTCACATAGGCTTTTTTCATTAGGTCAAGATCCCTGATTGACACAGAGGAAACCTTTGAGTTGTTGATATAACAACCATCATCTTTTACCTCTAGTTGTACAAGAAAACCATATTGAGTGACTCCCAATGGCCATTTGGAATAATCAGGAGTAATCAGTCCTCTTCGTTTTCCCATATCTCCAGGAGAACGCCATGTGCCGCATTCTATTTCGTTAATCCAAAAACTGATATCGGATTTCCAAGTTTCATCATAAACACAAGCCTCGGAGCATAATTCCATGGAGAATGTAACGGATAGTGGCGTAGAACCTTTTGGTACACTATTGGGTATTTTATATTCCAAATACCCAGCAGAGAGCCACACGATACCTGCTTTGTATTTCTGTGGGGAATAAAACCATCGCTCATCATCATCAGTTCCGATCATTCCATCAGCAGAAGAGAGACCACACGTTCCTCCTTCTCTAATCTCACATGAAGAAAAACAACCCACTAACATTTCTTCGCTCACATTTTGAACACCATGTTCCGTCATGCCTTGATTTAGATACAAATGCACGGTGTGAGTACGAATATGACATCGCTTTACACTTCCTCGTACCCCAGGCATCTCTTCTACAATAATCATATCAGCGTCTTCTAATAAATTAACATGAACTGCTGCTGTGGATGCAGGGATGTTTAATTCTTCTGCAATCTCTTTTATAATAAGTCCTGGTTTATGCTGAATCAATTGAAGAATTTCTAGTCGAATCGGCAGAGACAGTGCCTTTGCAACAGTGGCCAAGTAATTTGAATTATTTAGATATAGATTCATAACCGTATTTTCATTTTTCATAAGTCGACAACCTCCAATTGATATCTACCTTTCTATCTATTATACATGATTTCTTTTAAAATCCAATGATAATTTTACGTTTATTAATAGAGAATTGTGAACACAAAAATCTTGTTTTTAAAGGAAGTGAGAAACTGAATAAAACATAAAAATTGGTTTAAATAGAACTTTAAAAGAATAAAACAGTCAAAATAACTAAAAATATGGATTTATATTGTTGCAATTCTAATAAAATGATATATTGAAACAAAATATCTATTGACAATGGCAAAAGAATACGATAAGTTTAACTCATAAAATAAAGAAAGGAATAGAATACGATGAAGATTGAAAAGGCAACAGCAATACCACTGATTAC
>CAYJKD010000204.1:0-4809 GCA_964370595.1 uncultured Lachnospiraceae bacterium | reverse complement strand
GAATCATTGAAGCCAACAAAAGGAATCAAACTGCAGAAGGCGCTGAACTATGCCCAAAATCATAGGGATAGTCTGCAAGCGTATCTACAAGATGGTCGCTGCGAACTTTCTAATAATACAGCTGAACGCAAGGCAAAATCTTATGCGATTGGGAGAAAAGCCTCTCTATTCCATGCGTCCGTTTCAGGTGCCAATGCAAGTGCCATTATATATAGTCTCGTGGAGACAGCAAAAGCAAACAATCTGAATGTGTTCCAATATATCTACACCCTATTGTTGTACATGCCAGGTCAAAAAAATGGGCCCGAAGGTATGGAACAACTTATGCCTTGGAGTAGTTTTATAAAAGAACAGTGTTCAGGATTAATAGATGTAGAAACGATAACGGTTGAAAATCATCCAACCTTAATTGTTTGATTTTCAAATATAAGCGATGAGGGGATAGTCTAGACGCTATCTTATTCATCGCTTACTTTAAAACAAGAAAACAATAGAGAATCTTATATTAATTTTTTAAATGTAATCATCAATTGCAACGTTGAATATTCGTAGAGTATCATTTAACCAGATTCTGTAATCATCTTTATTCATTAAGCCAGATGCTAAATTTTTGTAGACTTTATTCCAATTAGGAATGAAAGTCGCTAATTGTGCATTACTGATATCTAGAGTAAGATGGGCAATTAATTGATTATCTTCCTCAGAATAAGTAGTTGTACCCACAATATTCATACCTCTTTTATCTAAATCGATAAGTATGGAGATCAACTCCGCAAAAGTTCTTATTTTTGTATTAGTCACTTGATCAACTTTCATATATTCACTTAATCGCATAGTAGTACCTCCGTACAAGTAGTTTACCTTAAGATGATACAAAAATTTATGTAAATATACAGTAGTATTAATAATATCCCCGACTTGCAAATGAAATTACAATATTAGTGTAGTTACAAAAAATCTTGTAATTATACTAATAAACAAATAAAGGATGGGGAATGGATGGGAAAAACGTATACTTATTATCATACATGTTATCTATGTACCAGTATTGCAGAAAGAAATTAGATGGTCTAAGCGCTACAAGGATAGGTGCAGATTTCCTTGTGGTTCTATTATGGTTCTAAAAATTCAAATAATGAAAACCAGATAGAAATCTGTAGAGATTATAGATACAAAAACGTACATTTTAAATTGAAGAATACCTGATTTTTTATTACTTGAAATTTGTATGGTTAGCTTCCTGCATAACAAGTGTGAAATGTAAAATTGCAGACAGTGTCTGCAATTTCTTAGAAAGGAGTGTAAGGAATTGAAGAGCAAAGAAATGATTGTATTAGTAGAAAGCTTAAAAGACAAGATACAAAGTGCTCAATATCGTGCAATACTAAAGGCTAACGCTGAAATGATTCACTTGTACTATGAGGTTGGGAAGGAGTTACTTAAAAATCCAAGTATGGCAATCAATTCATTGATATATTGGCTAAAGAAATTAGGATTTCTGCACCAACAATCAAAGGGTTTTCAGCAAGAAATTTAAGATATATGAAAAGATTTGCAAGTGAAATTAAAGATGAAGACTTTTTGCAGACAGTGTCTGCAAAATTGACTTGGTCACACAATATTATGCTACTTGAGAAGTTAGATACAATGGAGGATAGGTATTGGTATGGGAATAAAATCATAGAGAATGGATGGTCTGTAAGGGTTTTAGAGCACCAGATAGCTACTAGATTAATAGATAGGCAAGGTAGAACATTGAAAATTCAAAATTTTGAATCACGATTGCCTTCTGTTCAAAGTGAGTTAGCTATTCAAACAATGAAAGATCCATATATATTTGACTTTATTGAGTTTCATGAAGGAATGTTAGAGCGAGAAGTAGAAAATGCATTGATTGGCAATGTAACAAACTTTCTATTAGAAATGGGCACAGGATTTGCATATATTGGACATCAAAAAATATTAAGAGTAGAAGATGAAGAGTTTGCACCAGATTTGCTTTTTTATAATACACAATTACATTGTTATGTGGTTATAGAATTAAAAATGACTAAATTTACACCAGAACATGCAGGAAAAATGAAATTTTATCTTACACTTGTAGATGAACAATTAAAGACAGAAAGAGATAATCCATCCATAGGCTTGATTCTTTGCCGAAACAAAAATAAGGTGGTGGCAGAGTATGCACTTAAGGATACAAGTAAGCCGATAGGGGTATCAGAATATTTATTTATGAAAGAGTTACCAGATTTATATCGTAGTGCTTTACCTGATTCAGAAACATGGGAGCAACATATTCAGATAGAGGATGCTGTAAGTCAGAATGATAATGGCGAGAAGATAGAGCATTTATAGTACAATGTCTATGAAACGATTGTGGTAGTAAATTAGACTATAGTTATTGTAACCATAGCTTTAGATGAGAGGAATATTGAATTCCCCTGTGGTTCTATTATGGTTCTAAAAAATTCAAATAATGAAAATTAGATAGAAATTATTGAGATTATAAATACGAAAACGTATATTTTACATTGGAGAATATCTGATTTTCTATCACTTAAAGTCGCGAAGGTGGACGTACAGTTATTTGAAAGAGCATGACATCGATAGCTACATCAAACTGCAATCCCATGAAAAAAGAAAAACACGAGCTTATAAAAATGACATCGGAAAGCACTATAACATGGAATATATTGCACAGGGAGATAACGGTTACTATCTCTGCAAAGACGGAAGAAAGCTTGAGTACATTCGTATAGAATCCAAAAAACAAGATTCAATCATCGT
This sequence comes from uncultured Lachnospiraceae bacterium, assembly GCA_964370595.1. GTDB lineage: Bacteria > Bacillota > Clostridia > Lachnospirales > Lachnospiraceae > Brotaphodocola. The sequence continues at coordinate 2,019 of CAYJKD010000204.1, read as the reverse complement.
TCCTCAGAAAAAGTAATGAAAGAGTTTATGCTATATGTCATAGGTTGAAATTTGAATAAGTATCATCGCTTCAAAGAAGGGATTTTACAAAAATATCAAATAAAAACAGGGCAAAATGCAGCATAAGAACGCGTGTGGTCAAAAACCTAAAAATCACTTGTTTCTTGCACTCTAAAATAAAAGCCCCAGTATCAATCAGTTCCAATAGAAGAGCTGATTGATGCTGGGGTTCTTAAAATTCTCAAAATCCGCTATTTCCCGACAGCCCCTTGTCGTTTTTGATTTCACTCTTGCAAGCAAGTGAAATTACTGCACTCAATCATGCATAGCTTAGTCCTCCTGTGCGAAACGAATTTTCTCTCTTTTTATATGTGCGTTCTCTTGCTTATTCAGTAATGAAATGGTTGTTATTTCTTTGTAACAGGGTCAATCACATACACCTGCTTAAAATCAGGAGAATAGAGAATGGTAATACGTTGCTTCGTATAACGATAAGGAACCTCATATTCGACTTCATCTAATACGATGATATGATCCGCGAATATCCGACGTTCATATTCAAGCAAAAAAGAAACATCTAATTTTGCTTAAGATAAGCGTTTGATGAGGCAAGCTTCTTTAAAGAATCGATCCTTAGAGGAAAATCCATTAAGAGAAGAATGAACGCAAGTCTGATACGTTTCCAAATAGGCAAACAAAGAAGTTCTTAGTTGTTCTAGGGAGGAAAACTCCTTCATAGAAAGCCCTGCCACCCAATGATCTTTGCACTTGCGAGAGTGAGTGCAAAGATGTAGCAAACTTTTTTTGTTTGATACATATGAAACTGAAGTGTGAAAAATGTAAAATTTTACTAAAGAAATGCTTTTTTTTGCTAATGATATATAATTTGATGCTATTTGTATATGCATATTAAACAAGTTTCTCTTTGTGCACGCTTGAAAAAATATTAGAAACAAACAAGACAAAATATGTATATTTTTTGAAAAAGAGGTCATGAAAAATACTGTTGTAAGTTCTTACATTTTATTATAATGAGTTCATAAAATATCAAGGAGGACACTTCAAATGAAATTAAAAAAAATATTAGCAACATTATTATCAGGGGCTATGCTTTTAGGTTTAATGGCAGGCTGTACAACAGATAATGGTAACTCAGGCATTGGTCAAACAGGTGGGAATACCAATCAATCGGCTGGTAACACTGGAAATGACAACAACGACAAACCAGAAGATGTAACACTAAGAATGTCTTGGTGGGGTGGTGACTCTAGACACGCTGCTACTCAAGAAGCAGTTGAAGCATTTATGGTTAAATATCCACATATTACAGTTGAAACAGAATTTGGCGCATGGTCTGGTTGGGAAGAAAGTGTTGCTAACCAAGTAATGAGCAAAACTACACCAGATGTTATGCAAGTAAACTGGAACTGGCTTACAGCATATAGTTCTGATGGTAGTGCTTTCTACGATTTAAACGAACTTTCTGATACTATCGACTTAACTCAGTGGGAAGAATCACAACTTGCGCAATGTACTGTAGGTGGTGAGCTTCAAGGTATCCCTGTTGCAATGACAGGACGCATTTTCTATTGGAACGAAGATACTTACGCAGCGGCTGGACTCGAAGTTCCAACTACGTTTGAAGAATTAGTGGCTGCTGGTGAAATTTTTAAAACCAAACTAGGTGAAGATTATTACCCACTTGTAATGGGCGAATACGATAGAATGATTTACATGGTATATTACCTTGAAAGTAAATATGGGATGGATTGGGTAGTTGATAACAAAGTTCAATACTCTGCAGAGCAAATCCAAGAAGGTATTGATATGATCAATCTTCTTGAAGACAAGCATGTTATTCCAACAATCCAAACACTTATCGGAGATGGTGCTGATTCGCTAGACAAAAACCAAAACTGGATTGACGGACATTATGCAGGTATTTTCGAGTGGGACTCTGCTGCTACAAAGTTTAAAAAGGCAACTCCTGATTCAAATATCGTTGTTGGAGAATACTTT
>CAYJKD010000203.1:1027-4858 GCA_964370595.1 uncultured Lachnospiraceae bacterium | reverse complement strand
TTGTATAAGACAAGTTCCAATGGATTAGGCTTCCTATGTTTGCATTTTTAGTAAAGAGCGATATTTTTTTGGTGTAATATTTTTCTCTTTTTTAAAATGCGAAATGAAGTAACTAGTGGAGCTGAACCCTACCGCATAAGAAATTTCAGTTATTGAATCATCTGTAGTAGCAAGTAAACGTTCAGCTTTTTGAATCCGAATTTGATTGAGATAATCGCTGAAAGCTTTTCCTGTTGTTTGCTTAAAAAACTTAGAAAAGTAGCTATAGCTCATATTGCATAATTGTGCCATTTCATCAACGCTAATAGGGTTCATATAATTTCCATTCAAGTAATCATTAATCTGTTGAAGACGAAGTAGATTTCTTTTGTTAATGGAGTTGTTATTTAAGTTAGAAGTATCATTTTGAGCCCAATATCGGTGTATCCATAGAAAAATCTCTCCGATACAATTTTTGATTGCAAGCTCAAAACCATATTGTTTTCTTGTATTCTCCTCTAAAAGATGATTCATGATTGCATGCATATTACTTCCAGCAAGCTCTTGCTTCGAGAATACAGTTTGGTGTGAAGCATTGCGTAATATAAAAGGCAAAACATATTTGTACTCTGCAATGGTAGAGATGCCTGAATGAAGCATTTCTGGTAGCAGCCGAAGCACTAAGTATGCATTTAATCCAGGAGTAGTTGATTCTACGGAATGTACTTCCATTGAATTAACAATTACAAAATCTCCATCTTTAAAATCATAATGATGCCCACCTAGAAAAATTCGAAAACTTCCACTGTTGCAATATAAAATTTCGATGTGTGTGTGGTAGTGAGGGTTTACTACAATTTTTTGACCATGAGTTTGTTGTATAACGCAATGAAAGGGGTATTCGATACCGTTTACAATAAAATGAGTATCTTCAAAATATACTTGCATAAAAAACCTTTCTTTATAAAAAATTATTTTAATGTGATTGTGTTAAATGCATTGTAGCATATTTAAATGAAGAGAATCAAGAGATTCAAATATCTAGTTTTACAAAGAGCTATACTTCTTGTATACATATGTGATAGAATAATGTAATTAAATAAACTATTAGGGGGATTTAAAATGTTTAAGATATCAAATTATTATAATAATGATGACGTAAAGATGTTAGATCAACTAGGTCCATTTACTTCAATCGAATATCTAAGAGATTTAAGTGTTCAACCGCATAATGCAATGGAGGCGTACTATTCGAGCCAAATGAATATTCGTAGACGTCAGATTATATGTGATTTATCAAAATCGAATGTTATTGTTCAAGCAGGAGCGATGCAATGGATGCTTGGAAATGTAAATGCAACAACTGGAATAAAAGGGGTTGGAGATTTTATTGGGAAAACATTTAGAAGTAAGGTAACTGGAGAAACAGCAATTAAGCCAGAATATACAGGTAATGGAATATTAGTATTAGAACCAACATACAAGCATATTCTATTATTAGATGTTGCAGAATGGGGAGGAGCAGTAGTAATCGATGATGGCTTGTTCCTTGCTTGTAGCGCTTCATTAAAGCATAAGGCAGTTATGCGTTCTAATTTTTCATCAGCGGTAGCTGGAAATGAAGGGTTATTTAACTTAGGTATTACAGGAGTAGGAACGTTGTGTTTAGAATCTTCTTGTCCAAAAGAAGAACTAATTGAAATAACAATGGAAGATGATGTATTAAAAGTAGATGGAAATTTAGCGGTTGCTTGGAGTGGTTCTTTGGATTTTACAGTCGAGAGATCAGGAAAAAGCCTTATTGGATCTGCCGCATCAGGAGAAGGACTTGTAAATGTTTACCGTGGTACAGGTAAAATATTGTTAGCACCAGTAACAAATACGCCTCCAGTGGTAATAAGTGAACCAAAAACAACGTAAAAGCAATATAAATATAAAAAAACCACTCTCTATGAGTGGTTCTTTTATATTTATATTAGATAGGTATTTAGAAGATGATTTCCATTTTTGTGATTATCTTGAACTTCACATATCAGCTGCTCGAAATATTGATTCATAGTATTTTGTTGTTTCTGTGCAATTTGTTTTGCAGCGTCAGTGTATAGTGTATCGGTAAGGGATTTGAGTTTTCGCTGATATTCACGAAATAATGAGGGACCTTCACCTGAAAGGCCAAGTGTAGGAAGGTTATTTTGATCAAGCAAATACAGTGGCTCATCGATTTGGCCACCGAAAAGAATCGCCCTTGCAACACCAACAGTACCAATTAAATCAAGTTTATCAGCATCAAAAAGGATTTTTTCTTCTAGAGTTTCACGAATGACGTCCGTACTATGTCGATGCTTGATAATACAATTTTTTACTAAGTTACAAAAAAGATCATCATATCCATGTTCTTTTAAAAATGTATATGATTTTTCAGCTCCAATTTTTGCATGACAGAGAGCGGGATCATTTAATTCTTCTACTCTTCCAATATCATGTAACAAAGCAGATACAAGAACAACATCGATATTACAAGTGTTGTATGCAGAAGCGATTTGTAATGCATAGTTTAAAACACGATATATGTGGAGTTTATCGTGGACATTATCATCCATACATGTGAGCATATATGTTTCTAATTCATTAAATTGTTGTTTTTTCATATATTCACCGTCTTTCTGTGAGAGTTACCAATAGGGGTATAAATCCGCATTCATTTCCTTATTGGTTTTCTTTTATTTCTTCTAGCTACAGAGAGTAAGAAATAACTTTTGCAATGATACCATACGTTATTAAAAGTATAACAGTTTGAATTTGATAGGGCAAGAAAAACTCTATTGTTACTAAAGCAGTTTGATTTTTATCATACCTATTGATTTTTTATTGCAAATATGATAAAGTTACTTTGGTTAGACAAAACTAACTAATTAGGCGTAAATGATGATGAATTTTACCTTGTTTTTTGCAAGGTAGAAAGTTTCAGGATGAAAGGATAGGTCAAAATGAAGAATTTAACAATTGAAAAAGTAATTGGAAGGGAAATTATTGATTCAAGAGGGAATCCAACAGTTGAGGCAGAAGTACATCTTGTAAATGGAATTGTGGGACGAGGCGCAGCACCAAGTGGGGCTTCTACAGGAGAGTTTGAAGCACTAGAACTTCGAGATGGAGATAAATCTAGGTTTGGTGGAAAAGGAGTATCAAAAGCGGTAGAAAATATTAATACTGTAATTTGTGAAGCAATTAAAGGAATGTGTGCTACAGATATATATGGTGTTGATAATGCCATGATTGTAGCGGATGGAACAGTAGATAAATCAAACCTTGGAGCAAATGCAATTCTAGCAGTTTCAATAGCAACAGCAGTAGCAGCATCTGAAGGACTGGGAATTCCATTGTACCGTTTTTTAGGAGGGGTTAATGGAAATCGCTTACCATTACCTATGATGAATATTGTTAATGGTGGTGCACATGCATCGAATACCGTTGATATTCAAGAATTTATGATTATGCCAATTGGAGCAGAAAGCTTCAAAGAAGGATTACGTTGGTGTACAGAAGTGTTCCATGCACTTGCTAGCTTACTTAAGAAACGTAATATGGCAACTTCCGTAGGAGATGAAGGTGGATTTGCCCCTAATCTAAAGAGTGACGAAGAGGCAATTACTTGTATTCTTGAAGCAGTCAAAGAAGCTGGATATGAGCCAGGAAAGGATTTTGTGATTGCTATAGATGCAGCTTCAAGTGAATGGAAGGGAAGCAAAAAAGGGGAGTATATATTACCAAAGAGTGGAATAACTTATACTTCAGAAGAGTTAGTAGCATTCTGGAAAGGGTTATGTGATAAATATCCAATTTACTCAATCG
>CAYJKD010000203.1:0-1017 GCA_964370595.1 uncultured Lachnospiraceae bacterium | reverse complement strand
ATGACTGGGATGGTTGGAAACAATTGACACAAGAATTAGGAGATCGAGTTCAGTTAGTTGGAGATGACTTATTTGTAACGAATACAGAAAGGTTATCAAAAGGAATTGAATTAGGGTGTGGAAACTCCATTTTGATCAAATTAAATCAAATTGGTTCGGTATCTGAAACATTAGAAGCTATTAAGATGGCACATAAGGCTGGATATACAGCTATTTCTTCCCACAGATCGGGTGAGACAGAGGATACTACAATTGCTGATCTAGCAGTAGCAATGAATACATGCCAAATTAAAACAGGAGCTCCAAGCAGAAGTGAAAGAGTAGCAAAATATAACCGTTTACTACGAATTGAAGAAGAATTGGGAGTTGGTGCAGTAATTCCTGGAGTTCATGCATTTAATATAAAAAAATAGAATAAAAAATATTTGAGAGTGCCTTGGAGTGAGTGGATTTTTCATTTCAAGGTATTTTCAGAGTGTAATAGAGTTGTTATAAAAATAAAATTAAAAGTAGGTATCAGATGATTAAAATAGATGTTATTTCAGGATTTTTAGGAGCAGGTAAGACCACTTTGATAAAAAAGTTATTAAAAGAATCTATGAGTGGGGAAAAGGTAGTATTGATAGAAAATGAATTTGGTGAAATAGGGGTAGATGGTGGATTTCTAGAAGATGCAGGCATTGAAATTAGAGAGATGAATTCAGGATGTATTTGTTGTTCTTTAGTAGGCGATTTTGGCGCAGCTCTTAAGGCGGTTATTGAAGAATACCATCCAGAGCGTATATTGATTGAGCCTTCTGGTGTAGGGAAATTATCGGATATTGTAGCTGCAATTGAAGCTCTAGACATGGCTGAGACCATTGTGATTAATAGTACTACAGCTGTAGTAAATGCTAAAAAGGCAAAATTGTACTTGAAAAATTTTGGAGAGTTTTTTGTAAATCAAATAGAGAATGCCAATAGTATCATTTTAAGCAGAACAGATGCTATGGAAGAATCACAATTACAAAAAGTACT
>CAYJKD010000202.1:0-4874 GCA_964370595.1 uncultured Lachnospiraceae bacterium | reverse complement strand
CAACTAAATCTGATTCTTTTTTCACTAAATAGTCTTCAAGTGGATTTGTAGATGCAAGAAGATGGGTATAGTCATCAATTGTTGTATCATCTTTCGGTGTATAGTTTGAAGCATACTCCTCAGCACCATTCCATTTCAATAAATCTGTGCTATGGGTTTTGCTTATGATATTTGTTTGTCCTTGCGCAGAATTTTCGTTTATTTCATATTCGTAGTAAATAAATTTGTGGTTATGTATACTTGAATTTCCGTATTGATTCCATAAGTTTGACCAATCCGAAGAAGGGCTACTACCTGCTCTTGCCCATGACCTCCAAGTTGATTCCATGCTATGTCGATCATTAAATTCAAAGGTTATGTGCTCATTTTTTATAGGAATAAGTTCATAATATGCTACCATTTCTTTCACACTATCTGCTACTTCATCCTCTTCCTTATCATCTTCGGGATCCATCTCCCCTAGTTGTATGGTGTATTTTAGCATAATTTCTCTTTTGTTTTCATTTCCACCAATAAATAAATCATCTATGGAGTAGTATTGTGTCTCATTGCTGTCAAAATAATTAATATCAGGCTTTTTTAAGTATTCTAAAATAGGAAATGTATTCCCTTCTAATACAAACTCATCCTCGCTTTCACTCCATTCAAAGGTGTGAATATTTCCATCTATATAAGCCGCTATTACATCCGGTTCTTTTCCCTCTAATCTTTGTGTCTTTGCAATCAGAAAGCTTTCATCATCTTTATCATTGCTTGTTGATCCCCATGAATATTCTTTCTCGTATAGAATATTCGCCTTTCCCATTCCTGAACTCACTTTATAAGTTGCTAATACCTCAACATAGGTATTACTAGGCACCTCAGGATTTGTAGGATTTATTACCATTGTATCATATGTGTATACTGTAATGTATTCACCATTCTTGATTACCACATCTATAATTTCAAAATTTCTAATATCTGTACCTGATTTTGAATGATTCTCAGGAAATGCAAACGCTGCAAGACCACCTGCGCCTTCATAATCTTTCTCTAATCCATTATTTAGTGCACCTGCTATATCAAATGTAGGATGTTCTACATCTGGTCTTTCTGTTGGGGCAGCCGTAGTATATACTTGTCCATCCTCTGCTGTCGTTCCAAAAGGACTTACAACTGCTACATCCATACGACATCCCGATAAAACAATACTTAATGCAATTAAAACTGTTAAGGTTTTTTTCATAACCTCCTCCTTATACAAATAGAGGCAACCTATGGATGCCTCTATTTAAACTCACTTGTGTATGTACCTGTCTGCTATTATGTTGATTGAGTAGCAGATTGCATCCACTCTTGCATAGCATCCATACCAACATTCAACACTACAATCAAAATAAAGATTAGTAAAAATCCAACAATTGCATTTTTTAAACTTTGTTTTGCTTTTTCTCTGTCTTGTTGCTCTTCTGCTTTTGCTAATTTTGCACCTAAAAAGATACAATAAATTGCACCCAATGCTCCTACAATACCAAGTGCTGGTATCAGAGCTAGATTTAGCAAGTCAACAATTGGTTGAGCTACTGCTTCAAATGGATTAGCTGATAGTAAGATAAATAATTGATTCATCTTAATTCCTCCTTTTATTTTTTTATTTATAAGATTATCCTTTGATATTTTTTAGATAAAGAGTTGCTCCTCCTCCTACAATACCAAGTACAATCATTATAACACTAATAATACTTAGACCACCTTCATCTTTAATTTCAACTGTATAGGAATATTCATTCCCAATCTCATCTGCAACCGCTAAATAGTAGCCGCCTCCTTGAGATAGTACAGAAACTCCTTGGTCTAACGTTAACCCCTTATACACGATTTTAATCTCTGCATCTTGCTCCGATGCTTGTATGTATAATGGTGGTTTATTACTTCCACTATATATATTCTCAGAAAACTCTATGATTGGAGGATTGGTATCTCGTATCAATTCCAATTCCCACTGGGGGAGTTTTCCTGTTTTATCTTTAAATGCAATGCGATATATTCCGTCTTTATCAAGAAATACTCCATTTTTATGAAAGCCGCTTTGCATTTGTTGATTCATCATTACTGATGAAACTTCAAAATCTCTTGGTGGATATATAAAACTAACATCCTTTGTTTCTTCTGCAAGAATCTGAAAGTTAAATGTTGTTATAGAAGAATCATCCGTAGCAGTTGGGCTTGTCGAAATCGAGGCAAGGATCACTGTATAGTTACCTGGTTGATCAAAACTCAACTCATTACTCCCAACGCCTTGTTCATCCTCAGAATACCAGTAGGAAATTCCTCCATCAATTGGATATATTGTAACTGGATTTGTAGTAATTCCACCGTAAGGTATATTCGTTGCATAAAACTTACCACTTGGAATCGTAAATACATACAAGCCGCTATTTGCATCATAACTTGCAATTGCATCTACATTTTGTAACGCAACATCTTCTAGATTTGGATCACTGCTCGCTGAGCCTACCATATCTTCAATCCACTGATCCATATCTTCCATATCTAACGATTCTAACTCTTCTAATGCCTTCAGATCTTCTGCATCCAATGTACCTAGATCGAAATCTTCTATTTCCATATCTTCTATATTCTGTGCAGCTTGTACGTGTAAGGTTGTCTTCCCTAATAAGAAGAAACAACAAAGCACGGTCGCTATGATATAAAAACCTTTCATTCGATTTCCTTTCTAGCGTTGATGCGTTAACTCTTCATGCTGCTTTTCTTTTGATCGCTCAACAGCTTTTGTTCTGCTTCTTCCACCTTGTTGCGTTTTACCATTTTTCATATTCTCTCGTTCTAAAAGCTCTGCAAATGTAATTCTCACACGGTAAGGTGATGAAGATTCTTTTTGCTTCTGAACTTGATTTTGTTTCGTATATCCGTTTTCAGCTCTAAACTGTTTTTCTTGTCTCAGTCCAGAAAGCTCTTTTTCCCACATCGCTCGATTTTTGGGACTGTCAAAATATGCCATCCGATTGCCTCCTTACCTTATGATTTATCATTCATTTGTTCTATTGTCTCATTTACAGTACCTAATAAGCTTCGATCCATGCTACTTACTACAACTATGTATTCTGTTGTATTTAAGTCATTTATTTGTTTGACCAAGAAATTGTCATTTTGAAGAAACATTTCTGCCAATTCTCTATGAATAATAATTCCTATCGTTGTTCCATTATAAATATCATCGATCATTTGTTGAACGCTATCTTGCGAATATTGTTTTATATTCGTAATTCCTTCTAATGAAACTGCACCTTGTCCAAAATACCCATCATCTGTCATCAATATTCCTATTGGCAATTCTGATTCTTCCAAAATAAAAGGATATGTATCATAGTTATCTCTTGATGTAACTAAGTATATTTCTTCATTTCCATATACATGAGAGGATAAACTCTCACTATTTTGTAAATCGTCAGTTACTATTTTACCAATCGCTATATCAGCATCACCTCGATCAATTGTAGTGACTAACTCATCATGGCTTTTAGGTATATATTCTACGGTTACATTAAGACTTTTTGCTATCTCTTCTACCAAATTTGGTTCTATTCCCTGATAATTACTACCTGCTTTCTCAGTGAAATTTGATTGTGAATCATAAATTGCAACCTTTAACACACCAGTTTCTTGGACCGTCTCTACTATATTTTTTTGTGACATGCAACCTACAAGCGTACATGATGCCACTATTGTAAAGATTATTTTCTTCATCATTTAACTCCTTATGAGAATAGGCGCTCAATATCTTTTGGTGCTACTATATCGATACAAGTCCTACTTGTTGGAGATGTTACCACAAAAGCTCTACCCCTACCATTGTTAATAATCTCATCTTGCTCACTTTCGTTAATCGCACCTGCTTTTTCATATAATTTACAAAGGTCATGCATATCATTAGGCGCCAATGGGAAAATAAAGGAGTACTGACACGCATTGATAATTGCTGTAGATTTTCTAGCGAGTTCCTCTGTTCCCACAAAGTCTTTAATATTTTGAGTAATAATAATTTGCATTCCATTGTACTTACGAATACGTTTCGCTAACTGGTACATGAAATCCAAAGCAATCGGATATTTCGTATCAATAAACACGTGAGCCTCATCGATTACAATGATTATTTTTCTACTAGCTTCATATTTAATATTATACTCTCTGTTTTTAATAATTTCATTGTCTAACCATTTTAGAACAAGTAACATTTGTGCATTCGCAATTGTATTATTCTTATTAGCTAGCAATGATTGGAAGTTAAATACGATAAAATTCTCCATTGTAGATAGAGACGCTTCCCCGTTCCAAAGCGCAGAGTTTCTTCCTCCAGTTGCAAATTTTGAAATATAGTTCAACAACACACGTAGATTGGACTTGCTGTAATCTCCTGATGCAAGTTGGAAATCATTTAAAATCTTATCATATAAATCGTCAAAAATCGGAAAATCTGAAGGTTTTAATTTGCTAAGATCTGTATGACTATCAATTCCTTTTAACTCATACATTTTGATTGTAATATTATTAAGGTATTCTAGTGCATCTGCTTCAATTCCAGGAAGAATCTGTCTATAAAATTCTTCCAAAAATTGCATATGAGTCAAGAAACTCGATCCAGTATTGCCTTTTTCTTCTTTATCCTCTCCATCTTCTTCATCATCACTTAAGTCAGTAATAATATGAAACGGATTTAATCTACCTTGTGTTGCACTACCTACATCAATGATTTTTCCATTCATGTTTTGTGCCAAATTGATATATTCATTTTCTGGATCCAGAATAAATATTTTACTATTTTCAGCTGCTAAATTAGATAATAGTGTTTTTGTCGCATAGGACTTACCACTACC
>CAYJKD010000201.1:0-4888 GCA_964370595.1 uncultured Lachnospiraceae bacterium | reverse complement strand
TAGATATTTCTCAGCAAGAGCGTATCCGTCTAATATATAATTTTGAAATTCCTTCCGGTCACAACTGTTATATTTATAAAAATCGATTTGATCACCATAATAATAAGCAGTTCCTACGGCATATTGACAATATGGATTTCCTTGATCTGCCAAATCAATAATCAATTCAAATGCTTCTCGCAGTGATTGAAAGGGCATTTTTTCTTGCAGCGTTTTTGTCAAGTGTCCTGTTCGAATTGAACCTATCACAGCAATTGCACTTCCACGAGTGACTGCTTCCTCCAAGTAATGGTAATATTTATTATCATCTTCTACAAATCCATGTCCAATATAAATATATTGCCATCCAGCATAGCATCGAGCCAAAAAGTAGGGTGCATCTCTATCTCCATTTTCTGTAGCTTCTTGCAATAGCTCCATTCCTTTTTTTCCATTTTGAGTGTTGGTCATGATATCATAATATAAATGTTTTAATGCTTGATTTACTTCTTTCGAAAAATGGTATTTCATTGTATTTCCTCTCATTCTATTAAGATTATATTGTCATTTATTTTCCGTTCAGTAATACTTGAAGGAATAATCAGTTGGTAACTACTTACATAAATTATTGCACAATAGATTGGATAATGATAAACTTATTCCATCATAAACAATTCAAAACAACAAGTAAAGATAAAGGTGTAAAAATGACATTACAACAATTAAAATATGTGATTACAATTGCAGATTGTGGTTCTATGAACGAAGCAGCAAAGCAACTTTTTATTGCACAGCCCAGTTTATCTGGTACTGTAAAAGAATTAGAAAAAGAACTTGGGATTACTTTGTTTATTCGTTCTAATCGAGGGATAACAATTACCCCTGATGGAAGTGAATTTCTAGTTCATGCACGACAAGTATTAGATCAGTATTCCGTTCTTGAGGATCGGTATATCTCAAAACTTATAAAAAAGAAATTTAGTGTTAGTACACAGCATTATACTTTTGCTGTAAAAGCATTCGTAGAATTAGTACAAGAAATCGGTATGGATGATTATGAATTTGCATTACATGAAACCAAAACAGCTGATGTTATTAGCCATGTAAAGGATTTCAAAAGTGAACTTGGTATTATTTACATCAATCAGATTAATGAGCACTTTATCAAAAAAATCTTACGAGAATATGAAATTGATTTTTTAGAGCTACTCTCATGTGAAACATATGTATACTTGTATAAAGATCATCCACTTGCTGACCAAGCTTCTATTTCTATGGAACAACTAAAATCTTATCCATGTATTGCATTTGAACAAGGAAGCAAATATTCCTTCCACTTTTCTGAAGAAATGAAAAGTACTTATGACTACTCGAAGCTTATAAAAGTAGATGATCGTGCTACAGCACTTAATTTAATGGTGGGTCTTAATGCATATACCTTATGTTCCGGAATTATATGCGAAGAATTGAATGGATATGGTCATATAGCTATTCCACTACAAGAAAGTGAACCTATGACCATCGGCATTATACATCGACAAGAAATTGCTTTTACTCCGCTTGCACAACTCTACATCTCTAAGATTAATGAATACTTTAAAAGTCAAGGTTTGTTATAGGTTTAACCTATAGCAAGTCATGGCTTTTCTTTATTATACAGATTGATCAACATTTGTTATACTCAATCCATCAACATATTGGAAAGGAAAATAACCATGTTAAAGCTTATAAACGTCAGCAAGCAGTTTTCAATTAAAGATAATTGTGTTCATGCATTGTCTAATATAAATTTATCCATTCATTCAGGAGAAATCTTTGGCGTTATCGGTCAATCAGGTGCAGGAAAATCTACATTGGTTCGTTGCATCAATCTATTAGAAAGACCATCGGAAGGACAAGTTATCTTTGATGAAATCGATCTAACCAAATTGTCTCCAAAAGAACTACAAACGCAGCGAAGCAAAATTGGTATGATATTTCAACAATTCAATTTATTAGAACAAAAAACCGTTTTAGCAAATGTATGTTTTGCTCTTGAAATCCACGGAATCGATAAAGAAACAGCAAAACAAAAAGCATGTAAAATGCTTGAAGTAGTTGGATTATCAGATAAATTAAATGCCTATCCATCCCAACTATCTGGTGGTCAAAAACAACGTGTTGCAATAGCGCGTGCCTTAGTTAATCGCCCACAAATCCTACTTTGTGATGAAGCAACAAGCGCCCTTGATCCTGCCACTCGTAATACAATCCTTGATTTACTAAGTGAGATTAATCAAAAATTTCATGTGACGATTGTGATGATTACACATGAAATGAGTATTATTGAGGCAATTTGTGATCGCGTTGCAGTTTTAAATCAAGGAGAATTGGTAGAAATTGGAAAAACAACTGATGTTTTATCAAATCCAAAATCTAGTGCAACCTTAGACCTCCTCGGACAAAAAAAACCAATGTTAACTTATCACGTCAACAAGAAAGGGGCTTAAAATGGATGAACAATTTATTAATCTCCTACTAGTTGGAACAGTAGAAACCTTATATATGACAATCTTATCTAGTGCATTTGCATACTTATTTGGAATTCCATTAGGTGTTATTTTATTTACAACATCTCCTAATGGACTATCTCCGAATAAAAACATTAATACCATGATTGGGATTGTTGTAAATTTACTTCGTTCAGCACCATTTATTATTTTATTGCTAACACTAATTCCTATTACTCGATTTGTTATGGGAACTACGATTGGATCTAACGCAATTATTTTGCCACTTGTAGTTGCTGCTACTCCATTTGTAGGAAGAATGGTTGAATCTTCCTTAAACGAAGTAGGAAATGGGGTAATTGAGGCAGCCAAATCTATGGGGTGTAGTAATCTTCAGATTATTACAAACGTATTACTAGGTGAATCAAAACCTGCCCTCATCACTGGTGCTACCATTACAATAACAACAATACTTAGCTATTCAGCAATGGCTGGTTTCGTTGGCGGTGGTGGTCTTGGTACAATTGCAATAAATTATGGTCTATATCGTTATGAAACAGGTGTTATGATCGTTACGCTTCTATTATTGATTGCAATTGTTCAATTGTTCCAACTAATCGGCGTAAAAATTTCTAATAAAACAGATAAGCGAAGACGTATTTAAGTATTATCCTAACAAATCAATTTAAGAAAAGAGGAAATTATTATGAATAAAATTATCAAACTTACATCAAGCATTTTTCTACTTGCATCAGTCATTGTTGGTTGTAGTAGTACTCCAGAAGCAACACCTGAATCTATCAATACTACTGCTTCAACCGAGACACAAATTATTACAATCGGTGCTAGCCTCGTCCCTCATGCAGAAATTTTAAAACAAACCGAGAGTTTGCTACAAGAAAAAGGTTATGAACTAAAAATTGTTGAATATACCGATTATATTTTGCCAAATACAGCATTAGATGCAGGTGATTTAGATGCAAACTTTTTCCAGCACAGCCCTTATTTAGATGAATTCAATGCACAAAACAATACAGATATATCATCTGCACTAGCAATTCATTTTGAACCCCTTGGTATCTATAGTCAAAATCTAAAAGAGATAACATCCCTTACAAAAGGTGCAAAAATTGCAGTACCTAATGATGCAACGAACGAAGCAAGAGCTCTTTTACTTTTAGAAGCACATGGAATCATAACACTAGCAGATGATGCAGGTGTTAATGCAACAAAATTAGATATTGTAGAAAATCCTTATGAAGTTGAAATAATTGAGATGGAAGCTGCTCAATTACCAAGAATATTGCCTGATGTAGACCTAGCGTGTATCAATGGAAATTATGCACTGCAAGGTGGATTGACGTCTGCTGATGCGATTGCATTTGAAGCCAGTGACTCACTTTCTGCTCAAACTTATGCTAATATTTTAGCAGTTAATACTGCTAATTTAGAACATGATAAAACCAAAGTATTAGTTGAAGTTCTACGTGATGAATCCATTCGCAGTTATATTGAGGAGCATTATGATGGTGCAGTTGTTCCAGTATTTTAACATAAGAATTATTACTTTTTTTATGAAGGTTTTATACATTTCAACATAACCTACATCCTACCATACCATATAATATATATTCACGTAAGCAACTATTCATAAAATTAGCAAATTCGTTCCTAAAAAACAAGTTTCTTATATAGAGAATTTTCTGTATAATAGAATCTATGTAATATTAAGAAAACATCAAATCATATGGAGGAATTGCAATGAGTAGAGTTGATAGCTATAACAAATCATTTATTAATGAAAATATGATGGGACCAAATAGCATGGTTGTTTTAGAAGAAATGACTGAATCCTTGGGATTAAAAAAAGGAATGCGTGTTCTAGATCTTGCTTGTGGACGTGGATTAACTTCTATCTTTTTAGCAAAAGAATATGGAGTTGAGGTATATGCTACCGACCTTTGGACTTCACCTACAGAAAATTATGAGCGCTTTAAAGAAATGGGTGTTGAAAATCAGATAATACCACTTTGTTTTGATGCAACTACAATGCCATTTGCCCATGGATATTTTGATGCCGTTATCAGTGTGGATTCCTATCATTACTTTGGCAACAATGACCAATATTTTGGTAGCTATATTGCTCCCTTACTAAAAAAGGATGGAATCGTAGGGATTGCATTTCCAAGTATCAAACAAGATTTTGAATATGAAACAATTCCAATAGAAATGAAACCATATTGGGACGAAGAATCATTTCACATGTGGCGCTCTACAAACTGGTGGCGTAAGATTTTTGAGAGGCATTTAAATAATTTTGAAGTCAATGAGCTTGGTTGTTTTGATGAAGCATGGAAAGATTGGCTATCCTTAGATAATGAATATGCCCTTGGAGACCGAAAGATGCTTGCAGCGGATGG
>CAYJKD010000200.1:0-4902 GCA_964370595.1 uncultured Lachnospiraceae bacterium | reverse complement strand
TATCTTATATAGATTATTTACTTCTATTACAGCTTTTCTTTTTTCCTCCATAAACGTCTCTCCCCAGTAGCTTTATTAATACCTTTCGTTTATTTCCACTCCTTGTATAATAATAAAATCTATTGTTTTACAAGCTTTTTTATCTTAATTCTTTGCTTTCTTATTTTATCCTATATCATATAAAAAGTCATCTTAAATTTTTTCTACTTTTCCACTAGCAATTCTTAAAGAAATCAGCTATAATATGTAACAGCAAATCTACTAACCACTGAATTCCAAGGAGAGTTATATGAAACATTTATTAAATCCATTAGATTTCTCAGTTGAAGAAATCAATCACTTATTAGATCTAGCATCAGATATTGAACACAACTTACCAAAATATGCTCATGCATGTGATGGCAAAATACTAGCTACATTATTTTATTAACCGAGTACACGTACACGACTTAGTTTTGAATCAGCAATGTTAAGTCTTGGAGGTAGTGTGCTTGGTTTTTCTTCAGCTGACTCAAGTTCTGCTGCAAAAGGAGAAAGCGTTGCAGATACAATCCGCACACTTTCTTGCTATGCTGATATCGCAGCAATGCGTCATCCAAAAGAGGGGTCTGCCCTTGTAGCATCCTATTCTTCTAGTATCCCAGTTATCAATGCTGGAGACGGCGGACATCAACACCCAACGCAAACATTAACTGATTTACTTACAATCAGAGCATTAAAAGGACGTCTAGATGGCATGACCATCGGACTATGCGGAGATTTGAAATTTGGACGTACTGTTCATTCTTTAATCAATGCTATGGTTCGCTATCCTAACGTTAAGTTTATTCTTATTTCACCAGATGAACTACGAATTCCTGAGTATATTCGAGAAGATGTGCTAAAAGCAAGCAATATTGAATTCAAAGAAGTAAACAATCTAGATGAAGCAATTCCTGAATTAGATATTCTATACATGACACGTGTTCAAAAAGAACGATTCTTTAACGAAGAAGATTACATTCGCCTAAAAGATTTTTACATTTTGGATAACAAGAAAATGAAGCTTGCAAAAGATGATATGCATGTTCTTCATCCCCTTCCTCGTGTAAATGAAATTGCAACTGAAGTAGATAATGACCCAAGAGCAGCCTATTTCAAGCAAGTTCAATACGGAGTATATGTCCGTATGGCTCTTATCATGACATTATTGGAGGTAAAATAATCATGTTAAATATTAGTGGATTAAGTGAAGGAATTGTATTAGACCACATTCAAGCAGGAAAAAGCCTTGATATCTATTACAATCTAGGTTTAGGTAACTTAGAATGCCAAGTGGCAATTATAAAAAATGCTAGCAGTAAAAAAATGGGGAAAAAAGATATTATTAAAATCAGTGGAAGTCTTGACCATATCGATTTGAAAGTTCTTGGATATATTGATCACAATATTACTGTAAATGTGGTTCGTGATAATACGATTATTGAGAAAAAAACATTGACTTTACCTGAAAAAGTAACCAATATTATTCAATGTAAAAATCCTCGTTGTATTACTTCAATCGAGCAAGATTTGCCACATATTTTCCACCTTGCAGATAAAAACAATCAGATTTATCGCTGTATGTATTGCGAAGAAAAATACGGAAAATAATTATAAAAAGAACAGGCTCTGTCCCACTACACGATGTGAGGCATAACCTGTTCTTTTGTTTTTTAATTTAATTACACACCCAAGTAGCTAATATATCTAAAACCTCTAGAGGCTGCTCCACAATATGATCAGCACCTGCTTGTTCTAATTCCTCTCGATCTCCATATCCATAAAGCACGCCAATGGATTCTATCCCCATCTCTTTTCCGCCTAGCACATCATGTTCTCGATCTCCAATCATAACTGCTTCTGACAAGTTATCAATCCGATTATTGTTCAACACATGCGCAATAACTTCAGCTTTTGTAGAGCGCTTATCATCTAAACTCGCCCCACCGATAAATGTAAAATATTGATCCAATTGAAACATTTGTAGAATTCGTTTTGCAGCTATTTCCGGTTTTGATGTTGCTACATAAAGCTGATATCCATGTTTTTGCAACTCTTTCAACAAATCTTCCATTCCATGGTATACTTTATTTTCACAATATCCCTGTTTATCATAGTAGACACGAAAATGTTTGATTGCTTCTGTTGCCATTTCATCACATATTCCATGATATTTTTGAAGACTATCTCTTAATGGAGGCCCTAGCCATCCACGAAGTGATTCTCGGTCTTCTATCTTAATATCATATTGACTTAACATATACTCAATTGCGTTTTTAATCCCCTCTTGTGAATCTGAAATCGTTCCATCTAAGTCAAATAGCAAATGTTTTTTCTGCATTATTGTATCCCTTTCTCATTCATATTCCACATATAAATATTTTAGCACATTTCGTAAATCGGTACAATAACAATACAAATGCTTTGCTCATTCATAAATGGTACGACTGAACTGTTACATCATTATAAATTATCATTTACTATAAAAAGCGAAGAAGACATTCACTATGATTCACACAGTAAATATCTCCTTCGTTCAAATCCATCCTGTATTAGGAGTTTTTCTTTTCTTTTCTTTTAATTTGCAAAATAGATGCTCCTACTAGGCATAGTAAAATTCCCAAGCCATATTGTAACATATAATCTTGATGGCCTGTAGCTGGAAGCTGCATTCCAGATAATGGTACATCAGACTTTTCAATTTCCTTCCCGCCTAATGGTACATTGTTTTCATCAATTGCTACATCACTAAGTGGTGTAAGCGGTGCGGCTACATCAGTTGCAGTATTATTTCCATTTCCTGTGTTACTATCTCCCGAACTGTTACTTCCTGAATTATTACCGCTTGAACTTCCTCCACCACTACTATTGGCAGTTACGGTTAATACACCTTGGTTGAGAGTAATATTGTAATTGCTGTGTATATCAACACTATTTAGCAAAGTAGGCACAATTGGATAAACGCCTGCTACTGGATATTCCCCACCTGTTTGACTAAGTGAATAGTCTAATTTCTCTCCGCCAATTACACCTTCAACACTTGCCATCAGTTCTGGAACCTTATTCCCACTACGAATACTTATGTTAGCAGGAGTAATTGTTGCCTCTCTTGGGGTTACAATCAGCGTAACTGATACATCGTTTAGTTCATATTGTGGGTGAACAATTTTCACGTCAAACATAGCTGTTTCTAATACATCTATAATCGATGGAAATCCATTTATATATCCACCTAAGCGTTTCTGATTTGATAAACGATATGCATATGTTGCACCTTCTAAGGAAATTATACTTCCTTCTAATTCCAATGAAAAATCTTTTTCACTAACAGTTAATGGTTGCCCATCGTATACTTTTGTAAAAATTCCGCCTTCTGGATTAACTTTTATTACTGCTGCTGTATTTTTTACAACAGTCAAAGTGCCTGGGTGTGTTGTAATTACATAATTTGCATTTGCACTTGTTTCTGTTTGAGATACTCCAATTTGGTAATTTACCACTTCTGGTACTGCTCCTGCATTATAAATAAAATCATATCCTAGTACCTCGCCTTCAACTGCGTTACTAATCGTTGCTGTAAATAATGGAATTGGATCTCCATATTCAATGGTCTGATCATTAGCTGTAATATTAACTGTTCTCGGGTTAATGGTAAGGGTAACTTCAATTGGCTCAAATATATAATTTTTATGTGTAATCTGCACAAGATAAGTATTACTATCATTTACCTGAGTTGCACTTGGCCATTGATTGGTATATGTTTCATCACTCGAACCTACAAGCTTAAATTTAAATTCAGCACTTGTTGCATCAATTAAATCACCTGATATTGTTTCTAATTTAATATGTTCTGCTGCTAATGTTAAATCTTGCCCATCATATACTTTCACCAAATCTGAAGGTGTTGCAATTGTTGCAATTGTATCCTTTGATTTTACCACCTCTAATATACCCTTAACTAACGTTATTTCATAGTTATTAGTAATTTCTATTCCATCATTATTTTCTATGTTGGCATCCGCTATTGCATTTGATACTGTTCCAACATTTGTAATCTCACCTCTCACATCTGCATTTACTACATCTCCCAAAATTAATCCCTTATGATTTTTATCGATTCCATCTACAATCTCAGCAATTGGGGTCGTACTAAATCCTAAATCTCTATGTGTCTTTTGATCATAGACCCATAGATTCGAATTAGCAGTTACAGTAATCGGACGCTTTCTAATTATTATCATTTGTTTCCCATATACTGTCTCATAATTTGGATTACTCACTTTATAATACAGTGTATACGTCCCTGCATTGGAATAGGTTGGATTTTCACTTAAGGAATAAACACCATCCATTGTTCCATATTTTATTATGGTATCTTTATCTTCTGTGATATCGGTATCATTTATCCCCATTACATTTACGGTAATTCCATGGTCACGTCCATCATAAATCACATCAATTGGCTCAGACATTGCTTGTATTTTATTTGATGGAAGAATCGTTATTTTTCCTGAATGAGCTGTTACAAAGTAATTTGTATTTGAAGTGAAATTCAATTGAATTGCCCCTACATATTCCCCTACAGGAGAATTCAATTCTACTCCTTCGATTTTAGGAGCAATATTTAAATCATCTCCATCAAGGATGCCTTCACTTCTAATCCCGAAAATTGTTGGTAATGGATCCCCATATTGGATAACTTTATCCTCCACATAAATCGCAACTGGGCGTGGCAATATGGTAACCGATGCACTTCCAGTTATTGTTTGATAATTGGGATGAGTCACTTCATAATATACTTCATAATTACCTGCTTCCGAGTATTTGGGACTTTCATTTAAATTGTAAGTTCCATCCTTTGTTCCATATTTTATACTTATC
>CAYJKD010000199.1:0-4916 GCA_964370595.1 uncultured Lachnospiraceae bacterium | reverse complement strand
TGAATCTCTTTGTATCGTCCAGGACCAATGGACTTTATCGCTCGTTATATTAAAGGGAAAAATGATAAAGGGTCGATTGTGTACGCGTGCGATCAATTAAAAGAAATTCTTGAACCAACCTATGGCTGTATCGTTTATCAAGAACAAGTTATGCAAATCGTACGTGATCTTGCTGGTTATACTATGGGGCGAAGTGATTTGGTACGAAGAGCGATGTCAAAGAAGAAAACCTCAGTGATGGAACAAGAGCGTAAAAACTTTGTTTATGGTAGTGAAGAAGAAGGGGTATTGGGTTGCATAAACAATGGGATTTCTGAATCAGTAGCAAATCATATTTTTGATGAAATGACAGATTTTGCAAAGTATGCATTTAATAAATCCCACGCAGCATGCTATGCAGTTGTTGCTTACCAAACTGCTTATTTAAAATATTATTATCCAAAAGAATTTATGGCTGCAATTATGACATCGGTTATGGATAACACAACAAAAGTATCTGAGTACATTTTAACTTGTAAGCAGATGGGAATTCCGATACTGCCACCAGATATTAATGAAGGTGAGAGTGGATTTTCTGTATCAGGGGAGGCGATTCGTTATGGATTATCTGCTATAAAAAGTGTAGGTCGAAATGTAGTAGACGCAATTGTAGCAGAGCGTGAATTAAATGGACATTTTGTAAGTATGGAAAATTTTGTTGACCGTATGAGCAATAAAGAAGTGAATAAGCGTACCTTAGAAAATTTTATAAAGGCAGGTGCACTTGATTCTATGCCTGGAAATCGTCGCCAAAAAGTTATGATTGCACCAGAGTTATTAGAACAAAAAAACAGAGAAAGAAAACACAACATAGCGGGACAACTTACACTATTTGATTTTGCACTGGAAGAAGAGAAAGAGCAATTTCAAATTACGTTACCAAAGGTAGAAGAATTTGGAAAACAGGAATTATTTGGATTTGAAAAAGAAACCTTAGGAGTATACTTAACGGGTCATCCAATGGAAGCATATGAAAGTCAGTGGCAAAAATATACTACTGCAAAAACCACAGATTTTATCGTAGATGAAGAAACAGAAGAAGCAAAAGTAAAAGATAATACAAAGGTTATTGTAGGTGGAATGATTACATCAAAAACCATAAAAACCACAAGAAACGGACAACAAATGGCTTTTTTACAACTAGAAGATATGGTTGGAACCATAGAGATTGTTGTATTTCCAAAAGATTTTGCTAATAAAAGGCATATGATGGATGAAGATGCAAAGGTTTTAGTGGAAGGACGGGTATCCATAGCAGATGAACCAATTGGAAAGATGATATTAGAATCCATTATTCTTTTTGAAGAGATACCAAAAGATTTATGGATTAAATTTTCAAATAAAGAAACGTTTTCTACTTTGGAGCAGGATGTAATGAACTTGTTGAAAAGTTCAGATGGTAATGACTATGTAATAATATACCTAGAAGAGGAAAGGGCAAAGAAAGTGCTTCCGTCAAATTGGACAATTCGTGTAGATTCTACACTTATTAATCGTTTAGAATTACTTGTAGGTAAAAATAATGTTAAAGTTGTAGAAAAAGGATTGAAAAGATAAGTAAAATGAATTAGAATAGCTTTGTGAAAAAATATTTATTCTAGGATGAGAATATAGTAGGAGGAATCAAACTATGGCAAAAGAAGTAAAGACAATAGGTGTCCTAACAAGTGGTGGAGACGCTCCAGGAATGAATGCAGCGATTCGTGCGGTAGTGAGAACTGCTCTTAATAAAGGGTTAAAAGTAAAAGGAATTATGAGAGGTTATGCTGGTCTTCTTCAAGAGGAAATTGTTGAAATGACAAGTACTGACGTTTCAGATACGATTCATAGAGGTGGTACTGTTTTATATACAGCTCGTTGTGCAGAATTTCGCAGTGCGGAAGGACAACAAAAAGGAGCTGAAATCTGTAAAAAGCATGGGATTGATGGAATCGTTGTAATTGGAGGAGATGGATCTTTTGCAGGAGCAGGAAAACTTGCAGCACTAGGAATTAATACCATAGGTGTCCCTGGAACAATTGACTTAGATATTTCATGTACTGATTATACCATAGGATTTGATACTGCTGTAAATACAGCAATGGATGCAATCGATAAGGTTAGAGATACTTCTACCTCTCACGAACGTTGTAGTATCATTGAAGTTATGGGAAGAAATGCAGGATATATTGCATTATGGTGTGGTATTGCCAATGGTGCAGAAGACGTATTACTTCCAGAGCGATATGACGGAGATGAACAACAAGTGATTAATCGTATTATCGAAAACCGCAAACGTGGAAAGAAACATAATATTATTATTAACGCAGAGGGAATTGGCCATTCCACATCGATGGCAAAAAGAATTGAAGCTGCTACAGGGATTGAAACAAGGGCTACCATATTAGGCCACATGCAACGAGGAGGAACTCCTACATGTAAAGACCGTGTGTATGCATCAATTATGGGTGCAAAAGCAGTAGAGCTTCTTTCTGAAGGAAAGAGTAATCGTGTAGTTGCTTATAAAAATGGAGAATACGTTGACTTCGATATTCAAGAAGCGTTGAATATGAAGAAAGATATTCAAGAAGAGCAATTTGAAATTTGTAAGATGCTAGTTAAATAGTGAGATTTACCCGGTTGCGTTAGTATGAAATACGATACGTTTCCGGGTTTTCTATATTGTAAATATGAGGTAAAATATGACTTTATGTGGTTCTAATTCGTATACACAGAAATATTATTTTAATGAGGAATTTTCAGCATTGCCTGAATCAGTTCAAAAAGAACTTCAAATTATGTGTGTTTGGTTTACACAAGAATGTGGTGGAATTCTTACATTAGAATATGATGAAGAGGGAAATTTATTATTTCAATTATCTACATCAGAATATGATGGATATTATGATGAGATTGGTGCAGATTTAAAGATTAAGCAATACCGTAAGGAGAAACAAGAATTACTAGAATCCTTAGAAACCTACTATAAAGTATTCTGCTTAGGAGAGACTGTAGGGGAGTAAGGAATGAAGTTAAAAATAGGAAATGTAGAACTTGAAAATAATTTGATGTTAGCACCGATGGCAGGGGTAACGGATCAATCGTTTCGAAGTCTTTGTAAAGAGCAAGGGTGTGGACTGCTCTATACAGAAATGGTTAGTGCAAAGGCAATTCAATTTAATAACCGAAATACAAAAGAATTATTAGCAGTTGAGGAGTCAGAAAGACCGATTGCTGTACAGCTTTTTGGATCGGATCCAGATATTATAGCAAAAATGGCACATCAAATTGAAGATGGACCTTATGATATGATTGATTTTAATATGGGGTGTCCAGTACCAAAGGTTGTAAATAATGGAGAAGGGTCTGCTTTAATGCGAGATCCTAAAAAAGTAGAAAAGATATTTACCCAATTGGTAAAATCTGTAAAAAAGCCAGTTACAGTAAAGTTTCGTAAAGGCTTTAATGAAGAAGAAATCAATGCAGTCGAAATTGCTAAAATTGTAGAATCTTGTGGCGTATCAGCAGTTGCGGTTCACGGAAGAACAAGGGAACAGTATTATTCTGGAAAAGCAGATTGGACCATTATACGAAGTGTAAAGGAAGCAGTAAAAATTCCAGTAATTGGAAACGGAGATATTTTTAAGCCAGAAGATGCAAAAGAAATGATTGATCAAACAGGCTGCGATGGAATTATGCTAGCGCGTGGTGCGAGAGGGAATCCGTGGCTATTTAAACGAATCAACCACTATCTTGATACAGGAGAATGTTTGCCTGAGCCAACGGTAGAAGAAATATGTCATATGATGCTTCGGCACTGTCAGCTTCAGATTGAGCGGAAAGGTGAATTTTGTGCCATGAGAGAAATGAGAAAACACATTGCATGGTATACCGCTGGGCTACGCCATTCAGCTGCACTTCGAAAGGCTTGTAATTACATTGAGACAAAAAGTCAATTAGAACAGATTCTCATCGATAATCTGGGATACACAATTCTTGACAAGCATTAAGGATTAAGATATAATACTTTGAATGTAACGAATCTATTTTGATTTCGAAATATATGGATGGGGAATGAGTAGAAAGAAAGGAAATGAGATTGTATGACTGAGAAAAAAAATATATTAACATATGCAGGTTTAAAACAATATGAAGATGAACTTCAAGATTTAAAAGTAAATAAGAGAAAAGAAGTTGCTCAAAAGATTAAAGAAGCGAGAGAGCAAGGTGACTTATCTGAGAATGCAGAATATGATGCAGCGAAAGATGAGCAAAGAGATATCGAACTTCGCATTGAAGCACTTGAAAAATTACTAAAAAATGCAGAAGTAATTGATGAAGATGAGATTGATACCGATAAGATTGGAATCGGTTGTAAGGTAAAGGTGTTTGATGTAGATTATGATGAAGAAATTGAGTTTCGTATCGTAGGTTCTACAGAAGCAAACAGCTTACAAAATAAGATTTCAAACGAATCACCAGTTGGAAAAGCATTGCTTGGAAAGCGAGTAGGCGATACGGTTGATGTAGAGACACAAGCGGGACTTATGCAGTACCGTGTATTGGAAATTCAAAAAGTATCATAAGATAAATGAGATAGGAGAGAGTAAAGTGGGAGAGCAACAAACACCAAATCAGAATCAAGAACAAGATATTAATCAATTGTTGAAGGTACGCCGTGAAAAGCTTGCTGAGTTACAAGCTGCAGGAAATGATCCTTTTGTAATTACAAAGTATGATGTAACCGTACATAGTGCAGATGTAAAAGACAGCTATGACCAGTGGGAAGGAAAAGATGTTTCCATAGCAGGCCGTATTATGTCTAAGCGTATTATGGGGAAGGCTTCCTTTTGTAACGTTCAAGATTTAAAGGGAAATATTCAATGCTATGTTGCAAG
>CAYJKD010000198.1:835-4919 GCA_964370595.1 uncultured Lachnospiraceae bacterium | reverse complement strand
TGTTTTTTAGAAAAAAGCAAGTTGTGGACGAAATTTATATAAAAAAATCAAACGATTTAATTTACACATACGCAATGCCGATAAACTTATTTTATCAAATTTATATAGCTGACTTTAACAGCATAACAGATACAAACTACATACTTTTTGCTATTATTGCTATTATTTGTATCGTGTTGTTTCTATCGATCATTACCCCATTGTTTATAAAAGATAAAAAAAGATGTAGTTCATTCATTCAAAATTCATTTAGAAGTAATTTTGTTTTGCTTGGAACTGTTATGGCAACGAGCTTATTTGGCGAAACTGGTGCTATTGCTACAATTTTGCTAATACCATTTGCTGTAATTACTCTAACTATTTGTAGCATTGTAATTTTAACAATCTTTTCTGATGAAATAGGTAAAAAAATAGACATAAGAAATATGCTGATAAATGTTATGAAAAACCCAGTAATTATTGGAATACTCATTGGTTTTCTTGTAAAGTTTTTAAATGTTACCATTCCTACTTTCGCAGAAGATTCTATAAAATATTTTAGTAATATTGTGACACCATTAGCGCTAATCTGTTTGGGTGCCGAAATAAAGTTCGAGAAAGTGAGCGATGCCAAGCAAGTAATCCTTTGTAGCATACTTAAGCTTGTAGCTATTCCTTTCATTACTATCGTGCCAGCAATAGTATTTTTTGATTTTTCAGAATATCAACTCGGCGCTTTATATTTTCTTTTCTGTGCTCCTTGTGGAATTTCTAATTACAGCTTAATTTACAGTATGAAAAGTGACTATAAATTTGCAAGCAATGTAATTATCATTTCATCTTTTTTATCATTTGCAACAATGATAATAGGAATATCCGTACTTATTAATTTAGGCTTTTTTGTTTTATAGTAACATAATTTTATTTTCTCTCTTCGTCATAACTACACCCTCAAAAAGCGAGTGGAATATCCACCCGCTTCAGATCTTTATTATTTGATTGTTTTCTGCTGCCTGTCAGCCCCGATATTCTGTCGAATCCCTAAACGCTATTGGTATCATTAAGTCCCCGATATGGAATACATCTTTCTCTAAGATACCAAACCTGACCTTCTAGCGAACGTCTATTTTCAAAAATAATTCTACATTTTTCTATTATGCATATACCCTAAATTATCTAATATCTTTTAGATTGAACTCTGAAACCAAGGACTGCATAGTTTCTGCCTGAACAGATAATTCTTGACTGCTTGCAGCCGTTTCTTCACTTGTTGCCGAATTCAAGTGAACAACCTGTGTGATTTGATCTATATTCCCAGCAATTTCTTTTACCAGTTCGAGCTCGTGCCCTACTGTTTCAGCAATTGCAGTAATATCTATCATAGTTTTTGACATAGTGGTTTTTAAGCTATTAATAAACACCACTGTACCCTCTGCACTTTGACTGATTTTCGAAATCGATTCTACCGTTTCGCCTACAAGATCAGATGTTTCCTGCGATGCCTCTGCAGATTTTGATGCAAGATTTCTAACCTCATCAGCGACTACAGCAAAACCTTTTCCTGCTGCACCTGCCCTTGCAGCTTCAACCGCAGCATTAAGTGCAAGTATATTGGTTTGGAATGAAATATCCTCGATTGTTTTGATTATATTCTTGATTTTTGAAGATTTTGTGTTTACTGTTCTGATTTCACCAATAAAACTATGTAATTTTTCGATTGTCTTTTCAAGTTCACTTTCAGTAAATGCAATATCTTTACTAATTACTCCAATACTGTTATTTGTTTCTTCAAATTGTTGTTTCATGATTACAGCAGAGGCATTGAGTTGTTCAACTTCACTCGATTGTGTAATCGAACCATCTGCCAAAGCTTGTGCGCTAGACGCAATTTGCCCTGAATTTCCATTTACTTGATGCGCTGAAAATTTAATATTTTTTAAAATCGAAGAGAGTTGATTTGTTAATTTTATAAGAGCTTGGGAAAGTACATCTTTTTCACTTCTCACTTTAATGTCAATATCTAAATTTCCTGAGGCAACTTCTGTAATTAGGTCAACACTTCGGCTTATTCCTTCGCTTGTTTCCTCAAAAGCATGCACAAGTTCGATAATTTCTTTTTCTTTTAAGGAGTTGGGATTTAGAAATTCCTCTTTTGTGCCAGATGTATCGCCCATTGATAGTTTTTTACCCCATTGTGTCAAGCCAAAAATCGGAGTTGTAATACTTTCAGCTGTTTTAGCTGATGTGAAAATATTAATAATAAGCGTAATTCCGATTACAATAACCATGGAAATGAGCAATGTAAAAATCAATTGATATAACTCGAATATCGGCGCAACAGTTGCCAGCGAAAGCCCCGCAACTCCGACTGGATGATAATTCACAACGGAGAGAGTTCCGTCAACCGTTGTAACAGTTGTTCCCGTTTTTCCAGAAGTCATATTTAAAATGACTTCTTTAAAATTATCACTCATAGAGTCATTGACTGAGCTATCCAGCCAATTTTCTTGCAAAACTATGCTGTCATCAGGGTGACCGGAAACTAAGCCATCCGAATTTAGCATAAATGTATAACTGTTATCTGTAATATTATGTGCATTTAAAATTTCAGATATATACTCTAAGCGTACAAACCCGACTAAAACACCTAACTTGTTTCCTGCTTCATCATAAGTAGGAGCACCTATTCCCAGAATTCGGCGACCTGTACTATTTGAAAATGTGGGGCTTGATACATGGGTAATACCGTTGTTCCAAGGCTCTGTAAAATATGATTTATCAGCAATCGAAACATTTCTACTGTCACTACCCTCAGTATGTGCAATGTTCACACCTGTTTCATCTGTAATGAGCATATGAGACCACATTTCGCCTTCATTTTGCATAAATTCATTCAAATGTGGTTCAATTGTATTATAATTAAGCGATGTTACATTGGGATGAAGTGCATTTTGCTCAACAGCCATAATATATTTTGATATGCGTTCATTTAGGTTCTCGACTATCATACTATTATTGTCGTCAAGTTCTCTTTGTTTCTCATTTGCAATATTGATATAGGTAATAATCATTATAATTATCATACCTATTGCAATTGGAATAGCAAACGATACAAGTGTTTTCTTAAAAATTGTTTGTTTCAATGTTTGCTGTTTATTCATAAGTGCCTCCGCTTTTTTCTATAATTTACATTTAAAATTATACAACCGTGAAATCTGCCTGTCAAGTTATGCCATCTTGAGTTTCCGTAAGTTCATCTAAAAAAACATTCTTTTCTGAATTCTCTACCTTCAATTTCTATTAATGCTTTTGTAACGTCTTCTTCTGTGACAATTTCAGCAAAAATATTTTTAATCTCATTCACATATGGTATCTTCGCTACATTTCCCTACATGCTTTCTCGTTTTATTAAATCATATTCGGCAAAAAAACACCAAAGCTCTTCCATAAACTCAGAAGTCGCAATAAGAGATGCTCTTAATCTAATACGGTCCTTCATGGAATCGATTATTTCCTCAGGAGTTCGTTTTTTATTACTGTAATTATAAATTTCAGAGTCTAAATATACATAGCTACCTTCCAATTTATGCAATGTAGTAAACTCTTCAAAAGTTGGAATTTCCGTAAAATATCTATTAAATTTATCACTATAATCTTGAAAATTTATAACCAAAGAACCCAAAAATCTATCAACATAATCTTCAATATTTTGAGAATTACAACAGGATTTATTACTCTTTCTTCCAAGCTCCTTTGGAATCATCCAGAAATTCGCTAGGCACTGATACATATCATAATATTCCTGTAGATAAGATGGCCACTGCTCATAATTTGTTCTTTGCTTTCTAGATTTCCCTGCTTCTGAAACTGAATTAGCAACGGAATTAAAGCTACACATTGTGTCTCCAGCAAAATCTTCATGCCAAAAATCCCCATTACTTCCAATAACTTTATTCCCTTCCAAAATTTTGCCATACATTATTTCATAAAATCTACACGCAATGTCTGACATGTCTGGATCGTAGTTAATCTTATATCTTAATGGTTTTCCATTCTTTTTATTTACATATTCAGGCCAATACTTTTGTGTTGAATATATCTTATT
>CAYJKD010000198.1:0-825 GCA_964370595.1 uncultured Lachnospiraceae bacterium | reverse complement strand
TCTTTACCCTTACAAATGATTCTTTTAATGGGTCGAATTCTTTATTATTTTCTACAATAATTTGTGTCATTAAAACATCATAAACTTGTTTTTGTTTTTTTCTTTTTTGAGCTTCCATATTTAACGTATTGTAATCTTGTAAGATATTCTCAGATACTCTATATTTAATATAATTTTTAAGTACAATTTTTATTAAAAATGGAAACTGTACAATTTTCAAATTATACACACCACTTATTTTTTCTTTCGCTTTTGAAAGAAGCTCATCATCAACTCTGAATTTTAAAGATGAAGGCAATCCCTCAACAATATCTTCATCGCAAAACTCTACTCTATATCTACTAATCTCTCTTATGTTACAATCATTATTATTAAAATAGTTTAAAGATCTTTCATAAATAGCCTGTCTATCAATTGACTGCTCTTCTGTAGATTCTAGATTTTTTATTTTTTCGAATAACTGTAGAATTTCTCTAGTTGGTCTTATGGCTCCATACTTAGCTTTATTCATAATTCGCTCCTTTGTTCATATTCTTTTTGTATCTTTTTTGTATTCTTATTGTATTCTCATGATTCATTATAATTCTTCTTAAACTTTTATGCAAGTGCTTTTATATTCTGTTCATAAATTATACCTTGTACAATTTTATAGTAGAGGAAAAATAGAGCCACGCCCCATACAAAAAGCTTGGAAACCCTTATAAACTGGGTATCCAAGCTTTTTCATCCGTTATTCCATTTCGCTAAGTTATATTTAATTTTAGATACTTTTGTATCTTTTTTATTGAATTTTATTTGTCTTTTCATCTTTATTATACTCTGTAT
>CAYJKD010000197.1:0-4925 GCA_964370595.1 uncultured Lachnospiraceae bacterium | reverse complement strand
CTCGCTTGTGCTTTCGGAAAAACATTTCGAACATAAGCCATACGACAAGCTAATAAATAAAATGCTGCAAGTTGAACTGTATATGCTTTTGTACTAGCAACAGCGATTTCTGGACCAGCATGAGTATATAGAACATAGTCACTTTCCCTAGCAATGGTAGAACCTTTCACATTTACAATAGAAAGAGTCGTAGCTCCAAGTTCTTTTGCTAATTGCATTGCAGCAAGTGTATCAATGGTTTCTCCAGATTGCGTTGGAATTACCACAAGTGTATCTGGATCAACGATAGGTGATTCATAACGAAATTCGGAAGCTACAGATATCATTACAGGAATTCGAAGCATAGGCTCTAAAATAGATTTTGCAACCATTCCTGCATATAGTGCAGTTCCACAAGCGATAATATGAATCTTTTTTGTACTTGTCAATAATTCATCAGGAATCAAATCATCTGTCAAGTCTGGAATGCCTTTTGTAATTCGTGGAAGAACCGTGTTTTTCATTGCTTCTGGTTGTTCATGAATCTCTTTTAACATGAAATATGGATATCCTTGTTTCATGGCTGCTTCCATATTCCAGTTAGCTGTGAGGATTTCTGGTTCTGCCTTATCAAAATTCTCGTTAATATAATACGATTGAATTTTATATGGGGTAAGTTTTACAATTTGTCCCTCTGGAACAACAAAGTAATCTTTTGTATAAGGTAGAAGTGCTGTTAAATCAGAAGCGATAAAAGCACCAGAATTTGTATACGATGCAACCAAAGGACTTATGCTTCTTACAGCATAAATGCAACCAGGTCGATCTTCAAACATAATGCAAAAGCCACTAGATCCTTCAACAATCTCCATTAGTTGTCGAATCGCATCTAAAGGATCTCCGTTGTATAAATGGTCTAATACCCATGCAGCAACCTCACTATCTGTTTGAGAGATTAATCGTTCACTTAGATTATATTCTTTTGAAAGAGCATTATAATTTTCTATAATTCCATTATGGATTAGGGTAACACGCCCTGCTTGATGAGGATGAGCATTGGTATCTGTTACACCACCATGAGTTGCCCAACGAGTATGTCCAATTCCACAGTGAGTTTCTAAACTAGATGATTCCTTCGTATGGTCTCTTAAATAATCAACTTTTCCCACCTTTTTCAGTAAATGAACATCTGATTTTTCATCACACAGTGCAATCCCAGCACTATCATAACCTCGGTATTCTAGGGCAGTAAGCCCATCTAATAAAATATTTACAGCATTAAGCGGCCCTGTATAGCCAATAATTCCACACATAATTTTTCCTCCACATAATTTTTTCCACGTTAAAAAGAACTATCTTTGATAGTGTTTTTTGAAAGCTCTTTTCTATTTTTATATCCAGTTATTTTGAGTTTGTTTTGCAGTTACCCGCATATTTTTCAAAATATACACACCTGGACGGCATGGGAGAGCACCCGCCGAATATTTCGATAATCTCTCCTCCTCGTTAACCAACTAACAATTTAATAGCTTCACGGTCTGTGTTAGATGGTACATGGCGCTTGATGTCAAAGTTTGACTTTGTAAGTATACACAATTAAATTCAAATTGTCAAATTTCAACTTTAAGGTGTTTATGGAAATTATAGATATCAATTGCAATATTAAGTGAGGTGGAGTAAAATAGATTGGTAATTCTATTATTAGTAGAGTTATCCTCAAGAACATCAATCTTTTTAACTACAGTAAAAAAGATACCTGTAAAAAAAGGTAACGATTATAATTAAGAAAAGGATCCAATTTAAGGTACGATAGAGAACAATGAAAAAACAAAAGAACACATTAAGTCATGCGAATATGCACGAAGATGAAATCTCCCGTATGCGATATAGAAAAGCAATTCGTAAACATATGGAGCATTCTGATGAATTTGAAAATACAGTAGAAGAATATGAATTAGAAGAAGATGAAATGTACATGACACCGAATCGTAAAAGAAAACGAAAGAGAAGGCTACTTCCAATACTTGTAATTTGCCTATTACTCACTACAGTTTCATTTGGAGGTTATCAATATTTATCGACGTTAGAAACTGGTGTTTGGACGGTTGCTGTTTTTGGTGTTGACTCACGAGATGGAAACACAGGTAAGGGATCCCTAGCGGATGTACAAATGATTGCATCCATCAATCGTGAAACAGGTGATGTAAATGTCATTTCCATCTACAGAGATACCTATGTAAACATGGGAGATGATGACTATCACAAAGTCAATGATGCTTATTTAAAAGGTGGTAGTGATTTAGCTATAGAAGTTCTAAATAATAATCTTGACATTGCCATTGATGATTACGCAACATTTAACTGGAAAGCAGTAGCAGAAGGTATCAATATCCTTGGAGGGATTGAACTAGAAATCACCCAACCAGAGTTTGAATATATTAATTCCTTTATAACAGAAACAGTTGAATCTACAGGTGTTGGATCTGTACACTTAACACAACCAGGATATCAGCGCTTAGATGGGGTACAAGCAGTTGCTTATGCAAGGCTTCGTCTTATGGATACTGATTTTCAAAGGACGAATAGACAGCAAAAAGTGATTGAACTTGCAATCGAAAAGGCAAAACTAGCAGATATTTCAACACTGAACACCTTAGTCATCAATACCTTTGCACAGGTGTCTACAAGCATGGGAATTAATGATATTTTATCTATGGTAAAAGGAATTGAAAAATATAATATTAGTAATACTGCAGGATTTCCATTTCAATATGAAGTAACAAATATAGATAGTCGTTCTTGCGTTGTTCCTGCTAATTTAACTTCTAATGTAATAGCATTACATCAGTTCTTATATCTAAACGAGGACTATGTTATTTCTGAATCGATTAAACACATTAGTGATGATATTGAATGGCTTAGTGGAGTTGGTAATAAAGGTTCTATTGTCCTAACAGACGAATAAGTTAAGTTGTTCATCTTTGTGTTTTTTTAATGTGCCCTTTGGCACATGCAAAGCACTCTATTTTTTTGTAAAATGATTAAAGAGGATACATTTAAGTAGAATAGGAGATTACTATGAAAGGAAAATTGCTTGCTTCAATTTCAATATTAATTGGATTTTTTGTATGGATGATTGCTGTACCTATGATTTTGATTAATATAAAAGAGGATGGGATCGTTTCTACTGATTCCATCATTGGGTATGTTTTATTTATTATTGGTGCAGCACCAATTTATTTTGGGATACAAAGATTGACTTTTAAAATACGTATTACAAAGTTGATTCATTCATTAGAAAAGCATCAGAATCCATATGGAACAAAAATTTCGATTATATCGAAAGAACTTAAGTTGAACGACGATAAAACCATGACTTTAATTCAAGAATTGATTTTTTTTGGATACGTAAATCGAATTTATATTGACTATAAAGAGGATAAAATAATATATTTAGATTCTGTTGATATCAATGGTGCTGAGAGTAATAATTTTACTAGTGTAAAATGTAATTCTTGTGGTGGTACAAGTTCTGTGTTAAAGGGTGCACGATACAGCTGTGAGTATTGTGGAAATGAAGGAGTTGCACCTGGAACAAGAGAAAAATTACTGTTAATTCAAGAAGAAAATTTTAGTGAGGCGGAAAATCAAAGCCTAAGAGAAAATTTAAGATTAGGCTGTTTGGTTCCACTTGCTACATTTCCAATTATTATGTATATCATTATTATGGTATCGATGATTACGGATGCGGAATCATCAGTATGGTTAAGACTTGGAGGTTTTATAGTTGCTGGACTACCAATTGGTATTTTTATTCTTATTTTCTTATATAAAGTATATCTTGCAATTCTAGAAAAATATATAAGACCTTTAGTAGCAAAATATCTTTCAGCCATTATAGATACGAGAGAACCTGACGGTGTCGAGATTCATAGTTTAGCAAATCGAATAAAGGCAAATCCGTATAAAGCAGAGAAACACATTAAGTTTTTGATTAAAAAAGGGTATTTGGTTGGAGTATCATTAAAGGGAAAGCCAGCTAGGATATTTTATCTAGATGATGATGTGAATTACGATCGGTTTTTATCGATACAATGTAATAATTGTGATGGAGAATTTGTAGCTACCTATGGGAAATCGAATCGGTGCCCTTATTGTGGTAATGGAGTAACTGTAGAAAAATAATATAGATTTTATTTTGAGGCTTTAATTAAATATGAATTAGAGGCTTTTATGTTGAAATTCTTCCCTTGTAAATTATTTATAAGGGAAGAATTTTGTGTTTAAGACAGAAATGATATAAGTAAGCGGAAGCGTAATGAATCGTCTATATTGTCATTACACCACCAAATTTGGCAAGATATTCGATATGTTTTTTGTAATTTGGATCATATTTACCAACCAATCGCCAAAAAGAACGGTCATGGTTTAGATGCTGAATATGACAAAGTTCATGAATGATAACCGAATCAATTATTGTTGGAGCTGCCATACTTAGCTTATAGTTAAATGTTAAATCTCGTTGAGAGTTGCAAGTTCCCCATGTTTTGGAGTTATCTACTATAGAAATTGATTTGCTTTTCATTCCTGCTATTTTTTCTAATTGAGGAAGTCTTTGCTTGATATATTTGGTAGTTTGTCTGGTATAGAGGGATTTTAATGTTTGTTGTATTTCATCACTGGGTCTAGAAATATCATCTACAAGTTGCTCTAGGGTATGTGGCTTCCCCCACAATAGATATATTTCGTCATTAGAATAGCATTTTTTTGATGAAATAAAGGTACGATTGTTAAAGCGTTCTATGTTAGGCAAGATTTTTTTCTTTTCGATTAATAAATATTGGTATATTTCATCTTGAGTCGTTTTTAATGGGGCTTTTAATGTCAAGAGTCCTTCAGGACTAAAGTTATAATTTAACTTTTTCCCCTTGGTATATTGGACTAAA
>CAYJKD010000196.1:0-4944 GCA_964370595.1 uncultured Lachnospiraceae bacterium | reverse complement strand
CTCTACTCTATTTATGGTGCGAATCCTAAGTTTGACGCTTCGAGATATATTGTCCAAGGCAAATTCACTCACTAGATAGGTATTTTATGAAATCTTGTGGGTTAAAAAAATCTAAATTTATTCACTGCCATTTGTTACATTTCTTATTTTGACATAATTTCACAATCAATCGTTTCCTAACTACTGTTGATTGTATTCCTTAATCATATTTTTAACTTACGAATGGCAAATGTGACAATCAAATAGTCTATTGGTTTTTCTTGCACATACAAAAATATCATGCTAATATATATATATAGTAGATCTAAAGTTCTTGTAATTCTTTCACATGTAGATGTGAGTGCGACAATTCTGTCAATTAGAACAATCCATGCTTAACAACAAAAGAAAGGATGTCTATTCCTGCTCCTAGGTTCGTTGTGTTTTACAATGGAGTTAAGGAGGTGGAGGAAAGAAGGATTTTTTCATTAAGTGATCTGTATCACAACAATAAAGAGAAAACAGCCTTAGATAGTACCTACGGAGGACTAGAACTACAAGTATTAGTGATTAACATTAATCGAGGAAAAAATAAAAAGTTAATGGAATTATGTAAAACCCTTCGAGATTATTCTATTTACGTAGCAACCGTAAGGGATTATTTGAAACGATTTTCCGTAGAAGAAGCAATTGAAAAGGCAATCAATAACTGTATTGAAGAGGATGTGTTAAAAGAGTTTTTGCAGAAACATAGAGCGGAGGCAAAGAGGATGAGCATATTTGAATATGATAAGGAAAAACATATGCAACTACTAAAGGATGAGAGTAAAGAGGAAGGCAGAGAGGTAGGCAGAGAAGAAGAGAGAATCTCTTTGATTTGCAAAATAGCAAAATATCATACCCCAGCAGAGATAGCAGAGATGTTAGAAAGTGACCTTTCTTCAATCGAACTAATCTGTAATATTGTAAGCGAGCAGGAACAACCATACAATATGAAAATAGTTTGTGAGGAGCTAGCAAAGAGAAGAAATAACTAATCAAACGACGAATCAGATAGAAGCACCCCCACCAGGATTGTGATATTACTCATATTGAAGTTTTACTTTATCAGTTAGAAACAGAACGTTGTTAGTATTTTTTAAAAGAGATATACAACTTAGAGTTTATATTACTAGGATATTCAAGCGAAAGAAACTTACGAGAACCTATATAGGATGCCCTTTAGAGCATTTTATATAGTGAATGTTAGTAAGTTTCTTTTTTTACAAAACTTTACAAAACTCAAAATGATTTACGTAAATTTTACACAAATTTTAAGGAATGCTGATAGAAAGAGATAAAAAAGATTGTTATACTCTCATCATTGATAGAATATTTAGGAGTAGGAGAGTAGAGATGAAAAAAAATAAAATTATATTAGGGGCTTTGGGATTAACATTATCAGCAATTCTAACAGGATGTAGCACAACTGCAGTAGCTGAGGTGGATTTGAATGCTTTGACCCTAGATGAAATTGTGGAAAAGGCAAAGGAAGAGGGAGAAGTTAATTCGGTAGGTATGCCAGATTCATGGGCTAACTGGGTTGGAACCTGGACTGATTTAAATGAAATATATGGATTGAAACATGTAGATGTAGATATGACGTCAGCAGAAGAAATTGCAGTATTTGAAGCAGAGAAGACAAATGCTACGAAGGATATTGGCGATGTAGGGCAATCATTTGGACCTGTAGCAGAAGAAAAAGGTGTTACACTGAAATATAAAACAAGTTACTGGGATGAGATTCCAGATTGGGCAAAAGATGATGATGGAGATTGGATTGTTGGATATTATGGTACCATGGCAGTGATTACTAATCGAGAGTTAGTTCCAGAACCACCAACATCATTTGCCGATATCCTAGAAGGTGACTATAAAGTTACACTTGGAGATGTGGCAAAAGGAACGACAGGGCAATGTGCTGTACTAAGTGCTTCTATTGCACATGGTGGTGGAGAAGATAATCTGCAACCAGGTTTAGATTATTTTAAACAATTGGCAGAACAAGGTCGTATTGATAAAGGTGAGGCGAGTATGGCTCGACTTGAAAAAGGTGAGATTGCATGTATGTTTTTATGGGATTACAATGCTATGAGCTACCGTGATCAGTTGGTTGCAAATAATCCAGATCTTGTATTTGATGTAGCGATTCCTTCAGAAGCTTCTATTCAAAGCGGATATGCAACGATTCTTAACAAATACTCTCAAAGACCTCATGCAGCAGCACTAGCAAGAGAATATATATTAAGTGATGAAGGACAAATTAACTTAGCAATTGGATATGCAACTCCAATTCGTGATGTAGAACTTCCAGAAGAGATATTAGAAAAGCGTATTCCTAAAGAGCAATATGTGAATGCGAGACCAATCGAAGACCACGCAGCTTGGGAAGCGAGTGTTGCACAGTTAGGTGTTTCGTGGCAAGAAGAAGTTATGGCTTACGCACAATAATAGAGGTTGTATAGAAAAACAGATGTGGTGCCAAGGGTAAACCTTACACATCTGTTTTGCTATTGCATTGACTAATTTGAAAATGAAAGAAGGGAAAGAAATGAAGAATCGAAAGTATTTATGGGCATTGCTCCCATTTGCAATTGTGGTATTACTTTTTGAGGTAGTTCCAATTATAACCGTTTTGGCTCGAAGCGTGATGCCTGAAAATGGGATTGGTTTTACATTCCAACATTTTATCGATATATTTACAAAAAGGCTTTATCAACAAGCAATATTAAATAGTCTGATTATCTCTGTTAGTTCTGCACTTGTGGGAATTTTAGTGGCTTTCTTTGGAGCGAAAGCTTATCATCAAGGAAATACAAAAACAAAACATTTTTTTATTAATGTTTTAAATATGACATCAAACTTTTCTGGAGTTCCTCTAGCATTTGCATATATGATTTTACTAGGGAATGTGGGTGTTCTTGTTAATGTAGGAGAGCGTTATGGAATCGAAGCATTGGCTAGTTTTGACTTATATAGTGTAAGTGGACTTATGGTTACTTACATCTATTTTCAAATACCTTTGGCAACATTGCTTATGATCCCTTCCTTTCAAGGACTGAAAAAAGAATGGGGCGAGGCAGTTGCTTTGTTAGGTGGTAATCGAATTTCTTTTTGGTTAAGGGTAGGACTTCCCAATCTGATGCCAAGTATATTAGGTACATTTAGTGTTTTATTTGCAAATGCAATTGCAGCGTATGCAACAGCATATGCTCTACTACAAAATAACTTAAGTCTATTACCAATTCGAATATCAGAGCAGTTTGTAGGAGATGTGGTTCAAAGAAAAGAATTTGGTTCTGCTCTTGCAGTGGTTTTAATGATGCTCATGGTAGTTTCTATTTTGATAAAGGATAAGATTTTAGAGAAAGAGAGGAGAAGGTAATATGCGTCAGACAAAAACTAGTAAATTTATTATGTGGATTATTGCGGTTTATCTATTATTACCACTTTTCTTAACATTTATTTATTCGATGTATACGGAATGGAACGATATTTTCCCACGGGGATTTACACTAAAATATTATGTACAACTATTTTCAGATGGGCAGTTTTGGATTGCACTGCTTCGTACGGTTATGATAGCATTTGTACCAGTTGTCCTTGTTGTAGGGATGCTACTGTTAGTGATGTATGTTACAACAGTATATCATCCAGAATGGGATCGTTATGTTAATATATTATGTACGATGCCATATGCAATACAGGGAATTATTCTTCCAATCAGTATTATTTCACTTTATTCAGGTGCGCCAGGAATTTTGTCTAATCGTATATTTTTGCTAATTCTTACTTATTGTATTGTGATTCTTCCTTACATGTATCAAGGAATAAAAAATAGTCTTAGCACCATTGATGTAAAGCGTGTATTAGAGGCGGCACAATTGTTAGGAGCAAGTAAATTCTATGCATTTTTTAAAATTGTGGTTCCTAGCATTTTAACATCGATTTTAATTGCATCCTTGCTGTCTATTGCTATTGTGTTTGGAGATTTTGCAATTGTGAATATTATAGCAGGAAGTTATTATACAACAGCACAGGTTTATCTATATCGCAATCTTTCCACATCAGGACAATTTGTAAGTAGTATTATTGTAGTTCTGTTTTTGGTTACATTGGCGATTTCTATTTTTGCATTTAAAAAGAAGAAGGAGAATTAAAATTATGGGTTACATTGAGTTTAAAAATATAGTAAAATCATTTGGTAACAATGTGGTGTTAAACGATGTTTCACTTAACATAGAAGAGGGAGATATGGTAACGCTTTTAGGCCCCTCTGGTTGTGGAAAAAGCACGCTACTTCGTTGTCTATCTGGATTGGAAAAGGTAAGCTCAGGACAAATCATTCTAAATGGACAAGATATTACGGATTGGAATCCGAAGGATCGTGAAATTGGAATGGTGTTTCAGCAATATAGCCTTTTCCCCAATATGAATATATTCAATAACGTAGCGTTTGGATTAAAAATGAAGAAGTTGCCTCAAGCAGAGATGAAAGAAAAAGTAGGGAAAGCGCTAGAGATGGTAGCATTATCTGGTAGAGAAAAAAGCATGCCACATGAACTTTCAGGGGGGATGCAACAGCGGGTAGCGCTAGCTCGTTCTATTGTTAATGAGCCTAAAGTTCTATTACTAGATGAACCATTATCAGCAATCGATGCAAAATTGAGGAAATCACTGCAAACAGAAATACGAAAAATCCAACAAGAGATGAAAATTACCACTCTATTTGTAACCCATGATCAGGACGAAGCAATGATTATGTCAGATGTAATTCATCTATTTAATAAAGGAAACATTGAACAATCGGGAAACCCTATGGAAATTTACACCAGCCCGAAAACACCATTTGCAGCCAGTTTTATTGGAAATTACAACATTTTAGATGAAGCGGAGTTTTCAAAAATTTCAGGACGGCATTTTAAA
>CAYJKD010000195.1:1531-4966 GCA_964370595.1 uncultured Lachnospiraceae bacterium | reverse complement strand
ACATGATTATTTTCATATTTTTTGACAAGTGACTTGCATACTTGGCTTAACTTGCGTTCGATTGAATCAGTATTCTTATAACCATTGAGAAAAACTAAGAACTCATCACCACCAATTCTGCCAACAATATCTTCACTTCGGAATACACTTTTCAGTATTTCAGCAATCTCTTTTAGGCACTTATCGCCATATACATGTCCAAGATTATCGTTTACTGCTTTGAAATTATCAATGTCTATGACAAATAAGGCACACTTTTCAGCCTCTGATACAGTAAGAAGATGATTTCTAATATAATTTTCGGTAGCGGCTCTGTTATAAATTCTAGTAAGAGAATCCATTTCTGATTTTTCTAATAATACATTTTCCTCGATTTTGCGGGTAGTAATATCAAGCATCTTGCCGACGATATGCATTTTATTGCTTTCGCTATCTATAATTGTTTCATAAGTGTAGTGATACCATGCCACTTCACCATTTCGCATTTTTATTTTTGTGTCGCCCTCAACTTTGTTCTCTAAAACTTTACAAGAATGGACATCCTCGTTGAAAATACGTACATCATCGCCAAAAATATCGTTTCCTATCTGTGACTGAGCAAAATTTTCTATGGTATCGGGAATATCTAATCTGTCTGCGAAGTTTTTTGAAAAACGCATCATACCGCTAATAACATCAAAATCAAAGAATACATTATCAGTGAGGGATGCAATTAGTGAATTGAAGTCTTTTTCTCTGCGTAATTCGCTCATTGTATGGGCATAACTTGTGATGTCAAGAAGGTGCATACAAAGCATTTGCTTGCCTTTTTCATCGGTAAACAGTTGTCCATTGCATTGGACAGTTTTGAACACATCATCTTTACATTTCATAGGGAAAACAAAAGTAAAATCCCCGTTTTCATCAAGCGTAAGATTGTCGATGAAGTCTTTCTCGCTCACATCTCCGTTTTTAGATTGTACCGTTTTTCGCCCACTGTTATCAAACAGTTCACACATTTCTTCTCTTGTATATCCAAGCATTTTGAAATAACCATCATTTGCACCAAGTATGGTAAATGTTTCATTTGCTTCCGTTATTATAAGGCCACCTGGCAGTGCAGAGTTTATAATTTTAAGGTCGCTTATCTCGGCAATTAAATTTTTCTTGATTTCTCTCATATATATTAAATTTTCTCCTTTGGTGTATAATCTAGTATATAAATAATCTTACAGTTTTATGTGTTGTTCTGAAATATCCATTATATCAAATACTTGTGTAAAAAGTCTACAAAAGAAATCTAAACTGTTACCACAATATGTATTCCCATCTAAAGAAAATATACCAATTTCCTCATGTGCTAAAGTTTCTTGGGGATGGTGTAGAGTAAATAGAGAATAGCGCATTTTCTGGATGCAGTGGCTTAACGAGTATCGACTTGGCAGATTATCTAACATCAATTGGAATGATTTTATCAATTTGCTTGGACATTTGACAGTTTAACTTAATTGAGCCCATTGTTAGGTCACATATAACCTGTATTATTGGAGTCGATTTTTATTCTTTCACTATGGCATTTTAGAACATTATAAATATAACTTTTTCTGTGTTTTTTAGTGCTAAATGCAAAGAGTTAAGTTTTTGTTACAATTAAAAAAAACGAAAAAAATTTGATATGCTTAGTAAATACAATCAGTAGTTTCATTATTATTTGTGCCACACGAAGTGGTAGGAAGGAGAAGGTTGAAAAAGAATAGTAGAGGGTATCCCTATACAACAATGACAAAAAACAAAGTCGCTTTTGTCAATGCTTTTCATAGCGTTTTGTGCCTTGAGCAACGTGAAAGGAATGGATATAAAAATGAAGCAATTAATAATATTGTTTTTGATACTTTTTGTTTCTATTACATTTATTGCTTGTTCGGATGATACAAGTGATAATTATGGATAGCCGCTTCATGTTTCTGCAAGTAGCTTACGCCCAATCTCCTCCATTAAGGGAAAAACCTTCGAATCTAATTGGCACTTGCGATTTCAAAGTATCAAAAAATGCTTTTGTATACAATATTGCTTATATTGAAGATTTAACAAAAATTGAAGTTACTGTTTTAAAAGAAAATGGTGGAACAGAACTATTCATATTCGATTTAATGGAGAAATAGAACTGTGAGAACAGCACTTCTTTTACCACAATCCACCGTTGTAGGAAAAACTGGAATTTTTGCTTCTGAATGTGGAACCACATAATGCTTTTTGGAAGGGAGAATGTAAAAGAAGAATAATTGCAATCTTAAGTTAAATTTACCGAATCTG
The DNA here is from genome assembly GCA_964370595.1 of uncultured Lachnospiraceae bacterium. GTDB lineage: Bacteria > Bacillota > Clostridia > Lachnospirales > Lachnospiraceae > Brotaphodocola. The sequence continues at coordinate 2,674 of CAYJKD010000195.1, read as the reverse complement.
AAATAGATTTAGAAATAGGGAAGAAAAACCATTGAAGAACTAAAAAATAATTCGCTTAAAATTAAAAACAAATTAAAGGAGTGACTATGATAAGTTATAAGAAAATATTTATTGTAAGCATGTTGATTTTTACAATGTTGCTAACTGCTTGTTCATCGGTAGATACAGTCATTGGAACAACATGGCATCATGAGTTCATTAATTGTACTATACATTTTTCAGAAGACGGTACGTTAACGCTATACGATATAAGCGAAATCCCAGGTGTACATAATGGTGAGGAAGTTGTTACAACTTCAGTTTATGTAACAGAGGGCTATTATACGTGGAACTCAGAAGATGGAGCAGGGTATTATGATTTTTATCAAGATACTACAGTTGGGTTTTTAGGGGATATTTTTATTGTTGATAATGAAGTGGTATTAGAAACGGATGGAACGATGTATACATTTATGGAGCAAGGCGAAATACCTAATGAAGAATTTATAGTAGAAAAATAGATAGTATAATTTATAAGAGGAGCTAAACATGAAAGTTATTTTAAATAAAATACTACGATTTAGTTTAGTGTTGTGCTTTGCTATGCTCCTTGTGGCTTGCAACAGCAGTACGCAAGGTGTAGTGCCGGATTGTAAAGAGTGTGTCAAATTTCTTGGTTTACAAAGACGCTTTATCATGCTAATATGGTAAAATGTTATAGAAAACCGTTGAAGTGGAGATAAAAATAAGATAAGAACTTACAGAGAGTTGGGGAAGGTGTGAGCCCGACAGTGACTGCTTATTAAATGGACCACAGAGGGCATGGTCAAAAGAAGAGATTCTGAGTATTCCATGACGTTAGACTTGCGTAAATAGTCAGAAATATGTTAGTATTTCGCAGAGTGTGCAGGGAAACCTGCAAATCAAGGTGGCATCGCGGGTGTGATATTCTCGTCCTTGGCAGAATTGTTTCTGCCAAGGATTTTTTGCGTTTAGGGTAAAGAAAGAGGTGAGATATGAATCAGCTAGAGCGAAAAATAAAAAGTAAAATTCCAGGAAGAGATACACAAATTACAGTGAAATCAACTATATGTGATATCTGTTGCCCTTCTTTTAATTGTGGGATTGATGCTTATGTAAAAGATGGAAAGGTAATATAGATTT
>CAYJKD010000195.1:0-1521 GCA_964370595.1 uncultured Lachnospiraceae bacterium | reverse complement strand
AAGGAACACAAGATCATCCAATCAACAGAGGGATTTTGTGTACGAAAGGATTAGCAAATCGACAATATATCTATAGTGATAAAAGGATTCAAACTCCATTAAAGCGAGTTGGAAAACGAGGTAGTGGAGAGTTTAAGTCGATTAGTTGGGAGGAAGCTTATGCAGAAATTGCCAGTAAGTTATTAAAGTATCGAAGAGAGAATGGGGCTGAAAGCGTATTTGTATATTCTGGGTATAGTAAATGGTATCGTCCATTTTTGCACCGATTTATCTACAGCTTTGGTTCTCCTAACTACTTAACAGAGTCAAGTAATTGTATGACTTCTACATTTTTAAATTGGCTTGTAACTACAGGTAATATAATGTCGTCTCCAGATATATCCAATACAGGAGTATTCCTAGGATGGGCATTTAATCCTTATTATTCGAGAAATCTTGTAGCGACTAATGTAGAGAGACGAAAAGAACAGGGGATGAAGATTATTATTGTGGATCCAAGAATAACACCTGCAACCCAGCGATTGGCAGATATCCACCTTAGACCAAAAGTTGGTACAGATGGAGCATTGGCATTGGCATTAGCACAGGTTTTGATTGAAGATGGTAATATTGATAAGGATTACATCAAGCGATATGTACATGGGTTTGAGGAATTTGCTAGTTATGTACGAGAATATACTCCAGAAAAAGCAGAAGAGCTTACTTCGGTTCCAGCAAAACTTATTCGACAAGCAGCAAGAATGATTGGCCAACATACTCCGATGGCAATCAATGAAAGTGCAGCACCTATAGCTCATCATAACAATGGATTTCAAACATATCGAGCAATTATGGCGTTAAGTGCAATCACAGGTTCTTATGACCGAAGTGGAGGTCAAATACCAGTGAAGTTTTCCTATAATTATTTGGCGGCTGGATTTGATACTAAGGAAAAGGAATTTATCCATGAGAATCAATCAAATATTTGCAAAGAACCTATTGGGGCAAATCAATTTCCACTGTGGAATGAATTTATTGATGAAGCACAAGCAAACGGGTTAAAAGAACAAATTGACAGCGAAAAACCATATCCTTTAAAGGCGATGTTAGGGTTTGGGATGAATTACCGAATTGCCCAAGATAGCGAAAGTCTGAAAGAGTCACTGATGAAGCTTGATTTTCTAGTGAATGTTGATTTATTTATGACAGATACATGCAAGTTTTGTGATATTGTATTACCTGCCTGCACATCCTTTGAACGAAGTGAGCTTAAAACTTATCCAGGTGGGTATCTATACTACACAAAACCAGTAATTCATCCTCTTTACGAATCTAAAAATGATGCAGAAATTATCTGTGACTTAGCAAAGATTTTAAAACTAGGAGATGAAAAACTTGAAGGAGGAGTAGAAAGATGTCTTTCCTATGTGATTGAAGATTTGCCAATCACATTAGAGGAATTAAAGAATAGTGATAAACCGATAAAGTTAGAAGGAGACTATTCTTATAAAATAGGTTCCATGATAGAACGTGGGTTGGCAA
>CAYJKD010000194.1:0-4983 GCA_964370595.1 uncultured Lachnospiraceae bacterium | reverse complement strand
TTATAATACAGTGAGAAATATTTTAGGATATACAGGAACATATAAGGGAATTCGGTTATCTGTTCAGGCAAGTGGTATGGGAGTGCCATCTATGGGGATTTACTCCCATGAACTATATAATTATTATGATGTAGATACCATTATAAGGATTGGTTCCGCAGGGGCACTAGATGAAAGTTTGCAACTTGGTGATATTGCAGTTGGATTGGGAATTGCTACAGATTCTAATTATATTGCACAATATAATTTACCTGGAACATTTACTCCAATGGCAGATTTTGAACTAGTTTCAAAAATGATTGCAAGCTTGGAACGGAATGGAGCAAGGTATAAAGTAGGGACTGTGTTGACTTCAGATCTTTTTTATAATGAAACGATGGAGGCACTTAAAAAATGGAAATCAATGGGCATCTTATGTGCTGAAATGGAATCGACGTCACTCTATTGTAATGCAATTAGAACAGGCAAAAAGGCTCTGTCTATTTTCACAATTTCAGATATTATTTTAGATGATATTCATATGGCGGCTGATGAAAGAAGAACAGGATTTACTAAAATGATAGAAGTAGCGCTTGATGTGGTAAAGGAAATATCGTGAAATAGATTATTAGAAAATAGTTAACTCTACCTAAATTAATCTCAGATTTTAGAACCCTAGTGTCAATCAGTTTTCATGGAAATACTGATTGACACTAGGGTTTTATTTTTGAGGGAAATAGGTCAATATCAATCATGGAAGCCATCTCAAATGATATACTCTTAATTAAAAATGATATTTTCTAAAAGCCATATTACATATGGTGTGAGTCTTGTGTTACAATGTTACTAAGGTAAGTGATAGATACAGAAGATGCTTGCGAAAATAAAAATTTGTAGTGTAAAAAGCTTTCACTAATGAATTGTGTTTGGAATTAAAAAAGTACATTATTTTATAAATTAGAGGAGATATGGATGAATAAATATATAATCGGATCTATGATTGGCACGGTGATCGGAATCATTGGAATTTATACGGTAGAGGAACAGTTTGAGTTATTTGCAACGATACTGATGATATCTTTTAGCGGATTTGAATTTTCACAAGCAAAATGTTATTTTGGTAGAGGGAATAAAACGAAGGGATATCTTTGCATGATTCTAGGGGGATGGATCCTATTGATATATTTGGTGTTTTTGGGGATGTATATTATATTTCACATATAGGAATTGGATTAAATAAGTAAATCGACTGAGTAAATCAGCTAAATACTAAATTGAGCCCAAGACTGCGAATAAAGTCTTGGGCTCAATTGTTTTTAAGAAAATTATGTTTATAATATTTTTAAGTGTACCTCTGTAACAAATTTGCTAGAGTCTTGCTCTAACAAATGATCTGTTATATTAAAACAAATGGCATCCGTTGAAAGATTCAATTCTGGATGTTCTTCGACCTTTTGCTCAATCAAAGCTTTAATTCCACTCCAAGGTCCTACATGGTAGAAACACAAGGTATCCTGCTCTGGTATGAATTTTATATATGCAGCATCTTGTACGTCAATCTGTATCCCAGCCTCGATGTAAGCCCCAAACCGCTGAACGATTTTATCTTCGTAGAATGCAATTGTCGGAAACAGATAGATAATTTCACTGGTATAGATTGCATTTTCTTCACCTAAAGACATATAAGCATACCTAGGATTGTGCTTAATGATAGTTTCTTGAGTTAATTGTTTGAGTTTGTTCTCCATGAAATTTAATCGTCTTTGAATAGCGGATTGGCTTTTCATGATATCCTCATATTTCGTTTTTAGCACCTGTGTCTGAGATTTGATTCTATCAATGGTAAACTTTGTATTGCCTGCATGAATTAACTCTGAAATCTCACTTAGTCTAAGTCCGATCTTCTTTAAATAGCATATCATGGCTAGTGTGTTGATTTGACTTAAGGAGTATTTGCGGTAACCTGTTAACTCATCTCGATATTCAGGTACAAATATCTTTTCATAATCATAGTAATGCAATACTTGTCTATTTAAATTAAATATTTTTGCTAATTCGCTTGTGGTTAAATACATAAAGGCACCTTTAGACTATTTGCTTGGAATCGTTTTATTAAGAATTACTGCTACAATTGCTGTGCTAGCAATACTTGAACCTAATATATATTGTACCACAGTTGGCAATACTTCTAAAGAGCCTGTAGGTAGAATATTCAATCCAATTGCCATAATAATAGAAATGGCTATGATATACATCTCCCTCATACCAATTTCAATTCCCTTCAAGATTTGTATCCCAGCTACCGCTATAATTCCACTTGTCATTGCAAATACACCACCAATTGCAGCTGCAGGAACTACCGCTATCATGGCTGATAGTTTACCCGAAAAACCAATTACAATAAGAATTCCTCCAACAAACTTGAATACATGTCTACTGTGATTATTGGTAATTGCAAGTACCCCTACATTAGAAGAATATCCACTCATTGGTGTTGTTCCCAGTAATGCAGCAATAATATTAGAAATACCAAGCCCTAACACACCGTTATTTACTCTTTTTTCAGTCAATTCGGTATTGGTTGTTGAGCTAGTAGCAAACCAAGTACCTGTAGTTTCTGTCATCATAACTAAGTACAAGATAATCATGGTTAAGATAGAAGACATGTCAAATGAAATACCAAAATCTAAAAATGGTAGTGCTGGCATAGATATTAGTGCTTGTTGATTCATAGCGGTAAAATCAAGATTCGTATAAAAACTAGATGTAATGGTACCTGCTAATAATGCAAGGATACCTGATCCGATCCTACAAAAACTTCCAACAAAGCCAGCTTTTGATCCAAGTAGGGAGAAGATAACCATTGTCAGCATCGTTACGAAAGCGACTACAATATTTCCTCCAAATGAGATATTGCTTGGTGCAAAGATTTGAGATTGGAGTGCAAGTGGAATTAGCGAGATACCAATTGTTAAAACAACAATTGCTCCTACTAATGGTGGGAATAAATAATCAAGTATCTTCTTGAATTGCTTTGATAAACCGAGGACACAAGGTACGATTGCCCCAACTAGACAGGCACCAACTACAGTATCCCACGCAGCAGGGTTGTTTCCGTTCATCATATAAATCCCAATAATGGCACTAACAGGAACAAAAGATGCTCCATATACAACAGGATATTTCATAAATACGGTTGCTTGCAATAAAATTGTAATTCCCGATGCTAAAAATGTTGATTGTATTAGTGCAGATGATTGTTCTGGTGCAAATGCTAAAATAGAGGCAATAATAACAGGTACTACATATGCATTCATCAATAATACATGTTGCAATCCTAGGATTGCGCCTTGAGAATTCGTAACTTTTTCTTCTATTCTAAGTTCTGCTGAATTATTCATTTTTGTCTCCTTATACTTATTTCACTTTTTTTCCTTGTACATAAACTTCATTCACATTTACGGATTCTGATAACAATAGAATCTTGTGTAATAAATCTTCTTCGTTCTTCTCGGGTATCAAGGTTGGAATATTTTCGGTTGTGTCAATAATTTGAACATCGAATGCATAGCCTTCTTCTAATTTTCCAATAGGAAGTCCAAGTGCAACTCCCCCTGCTACAGTAGCGGTATAAAATGCATTGTTCAGTGTAATAGCCGAATCCCTTCGTCCTCTTACATCGGATGGTAGGGAAGGATTCACGCCATTATCTAACATACGAGAGGAGATAACACTTTGACGGATTGCTTGATACATACTAGGTGTATAACCTCCTGAGATATCGGTAGCCAATCCGCTGACTAATCCTTTTTTAGTGAAATCTTTCAATGGATATACGGAATTTGCAAAATATGCATTTGATAATGGGCAATGCGCGATAGAAGATCCTTTCTCCACAAGTAACTTGATATCGTCTTCTTGTAGAAATGGAGCATGTGCCAATATACTTTTATTTGTAATAAATCCAAATCGATCTAATGCCATTGCATCAGTTATGCCATAACGTTCAATAGCGTAATTATGCTCCCAATCGCTTTCACTGCAATGGGTTTGTACATGAACTCCATATTTTGAAACGAATTGTCCTAACTGTGTTAATGCCTCATCTGTACAACTTGGAATGAACCGAGGTGTGATAACAGGATATACTCCTTGTTCATAGGAAGTGTTTAGGGCTTGCACTTGTTCAATAAATCGCTTTGTTTCTGCGACTGCAAGCTCAGGTGTTTCATCTCGGTAGAAGTCAGGATTGGCATTCGCATCATCCATAACGACTTTACCAACTAAGCCACGTTGTCCTAATTGGCCACAAAGTTGTGCGAGCAAAACGGAAGCATCGGTATCAACAGTACCAAAATACATAGCAGTTGTGGTACCATGTTTCAATGTGGTTTTTACAATATCTTCATAGATTGGTTTTGCAAAGCTTAAATCACGATAGTTGGCTTCTAATGGGAAGGTATATTTCCCGAGCCATACTTCTAGAGGTGCATCTAATGCAGTCCCTGCTTGAGGCCATTGTGGAGCATGGTTATGCAAATCAACAAAACCTGGAAGGATTACCATATGTTCTGGTAAGACCTTTAATGAGCTATTTTCTTTTAGTTGCTTTTCTACTGTAAGGTAGTCACTGGTTCCCTCTTCGTATACGTTAGAGATGACCCCTTTATCATCGACGCAGATGATACAGTTTTTCATGTACTTGACTGTATCAAAATCAGTAGAGAAATAGGCATTACCTTGAATTGCTTGAATCTTCATGAATGTTACCCCCTTGTATTATTATAAAGGGAGTATACACTGTATGGTAACCGTACAGTCAAGGGATTTTAGTTTTGTAGAAGCAATAATTATACAATAAGTTTTTCGGTATTTTTTCGTTATATAAGGACACATGAGTTTAGCACTAGGCTGGAAAAATATACAATATATCAAAAGCAATTGACCGTTAGATCTGTAGGCAATGGTTAGACTTGAACCCATGTTCAGAATTTGGTAAAATGG
>CAYJKD010000193.1:0-5028 GCA_964370595.1 uncultured Lachnospiraceae bacterium | reverse complement strand
AGTTTATTATAACTATGATGGTGTAGATTACTTTAATGGAGTTATGTATCCGGATGAAACAGCAACGTTCATGAACCGAAATGTTCCAGACCTAGGAACTAAAACGAATCCTTATATTGTAAAGGTGGGAGAAACAATATTGATTCAAAAACCAATAGATAGAACTTTTAATACATCTACTTATGGAGAGGGAGCAGTTGAAATTATTGAGCAGGATAACCTAACCGTTACAGTAAAAGGAATGCTTGTGGGTCAGACTTCTCTTCTTGTAGGATCAAACCGTATTCCTATCGTAGTCATTTATCCAGCAGAAACACCAGCAGCTAATCCAGCAGTTGATGGAATAACTCCAAGTGAGATTATAGTAGAAAGGGATGCTGTGTGGAATGAAGATAGTGGAGAAGTAGGGGCGGCAACCCTTACTTATACATTACAAGGAACTCCAGTTTCAAGTGGCTCAGATGTTATAATCATACTTGATAAATCGAAGGGGACTAGCAAAAATACATGGGTAGCAAATAGAGATTTAAGTATTGCAAAAACTGCGGCAAAGGGAATCGCAGATGTTTTGTTAGCAAATGATAATGAAGGAAATAATCGTGTTGCATTTATGGCATTTGATGAGAGGATTGAAGATAATTTTAACTTTACTACAGATCTAGCAGATTTTGACAAGGTTATGGATATACCTCTAAAGATGCATTCACATTGTTACTATAGCCTAGCATTGATACAAGCGATGACTTATTTTGATTCTCTTGAAAACGCACAAGATCGCCCACGTCACATTATTTTTATTTCAAAATTTGCGCCTGAGCCAGACTTTGCTGGGTATGATGCAGAAGGAATCGTGCATGCCAATCAATTGAAAAGTGAGGGGGTACAAATTCACTCAATTGGTGTTGGTGTATATGGTTCTGATGGTTATGGATTAGAAGAAATCTCAAGCAATGGAACATATCGTAATATAAAAAGTGGATCGATCGATGAGCTAGAAGAGATAGTTACAAACACCCAAACTTGGATTGAGGAAGTAGCTACCAATGCTATATTAACTGATGTGATTTCAGAAGAATTTGATGTAACAGGAGCAACTGTAGTTACAGAAGGGGGTGGAATTACAGGAGATATAAATGTAGATACGAACGTAGCTGAATTTGAGATTCCAGTAATTTCATCAACAAAAAGTGTTGTTTCTGTTCAAGTTCAAGCGAAAGATATTAATTCTTGGATAGAAAATGTAATGGTTCCGATTAATATTTCTACCAAAATGGATTATACAGATATCAATGGAAGTGCTGCTTCCATGAATATTCCAAATACAAAAATATCAATTGGAAATGGAACCATCACGGTTAAATATATTGAAGTCAATGAAAACGGTCAATATTTAGAGAATGGTAAAGTAACGGATGGGAAAATTGATGAGGTAACTCCAATTGCAAGTGAACAAGTGCAAGATGGTGAAAATGAAGGAGATTATATATTACCTTATGGCACTTATCATGTTCCAGCAAACTTAGAACTTATCGATGGATATGAACTGCATAGTTCTTCCAATGCTTCTCCACAAACCGTAACACTTGCATTAGGTTCTTCTAATAAAGAGGTTTACTACTTGGTGGAAGAGCTAGAGATAGAGGTTACGTATTATCCAAACTATGTAGATATTGTAGGTGGGTTATCTGTAGAGGCAAATAGTGCAAAAGATACAACTGAAACTACAAAATCTAAAATAAATACAGCACCAACCTTAAAAGGCGTGGACACATTCCCTTCCCCTAACCTAGGTTATGAGTTTAAGCGTTGGGAACTTCTAGGTGGTGCCAATGGTAATCCACTAGTAGGAGGAACAAGTTCCTATCATCCAGAAGGGAAAAATGGTGCAACAGAGACTGCACTACCAACATTAGAAAATGATTTGAATTTAGTTGCAACATGGCAAACCATTGAATTTGATATTGAATATAAAAATGTACCAGCAACAGCAACAAACTCAAACCTAGATACCTATAAAACATATACGATAGAAACACCTGATATTACATTAATGGATTTAGAATTGCCTGAAGATTATAATAAAACATTTATAGGCTGGGCAACGGATGAAGCAGGAACAAACTTTGTTACAGATGTAGCGATTGAAGAAGGTTCAACAGGAGATAAAGTATTCTATGCAGTATTTGCAGCATTAGGTGTTGAAAAAACAGCACCAGAAAGTGCTGAAAATGGTCAGGGAGTTGATTACAAGGTTGAAATTACAAATAAAAGTAATTTTGATATAGAAACAAATATTACTTTATATGATACCGTATTTAACAAGGTAGAAGAAACGGATATTACAGTAATGCAAGGAGCTACTAAAATTACTGGAATAACATTAGACAAAACAAATCGTACCTTAACGATACCAGCGACTTCATTAATAAATGACAAACTGATAGTTGGAGGGACAATAGTAGTAACTTACTCATACACTTACACAGATGCAGCATCAAAAGTAAATGAAGCAGAAGTAAAAATGGTAGTAAATGGGAAAGAAATTATGGGTAATGATGGCCATACCATTGAAGTGTATGATGTGCAATCAGTAACCTTTGATAATGGAGAACATGGCAAATTTGAAGCTAGCTTAAATCCAAATAGTGACGGAGATGTTGTAATCCACAAGATTAAAAAAGGTACACAGTGGAGTACTGCAATAACAGCAGTTCCAGAACCAGAAGCAAAAATCGGTTACCTATTTACAGGTTGGAATCCAATTATACCAACTGATAATCTAGCAATCAAAACAGACTTAACATTTATTGCGCAATATGAAATAGATCCAGCATATAGTTTAGATTTAAGTGCGACTGGATATCATGGAACTTATGACACAGCTGCACATAATGTATTAGATGAAACCAGTGTAGTAGTAAATAATTCTTCAGTGCCAGCAACTTCAGTAGGCGGCTATACATTACAGTTTAGCGATACGAAAGAAGGTACTTATGAAACGATTATGTTTGATGCAGATGGTGTAGCGACTAATATCCCAACCGTTACAAATGTAGCTGATACGGGAAAAACAATTTGGATTAGAGCAATGAAAACGGATTACCACACTTCAGAACCAGTTAAAGTTGAAGCAACCGTTACAAAAGCAGAGATTACGCTAACACCAAATGCAAAAGAAATTACGTATGGTGCAGAGATACCAACTGATATGGAGTACACAGTTTCGGGAATTCTTACATCTGATGTATTAGTGGGAGAATCACAAAATACTGCTTTTGAAAGATTGGTTACTGGTATTGATGGTATTACCATTGGGACAACATACGATTCAAGGAATGTTAAATTACGTAATGTAGGCAATTATCCAATCGAAGTGACTGTAGGAGCAAATGTTTCAACAGAAAACTATAAAGTAAATGTGGACAATTCAGCTAATGAGAGCATAGGTTTACTAGTAGTAGAGAAAGCAACATTAACCGTTGTAGCAGATAAACCAGCAACTCTGATGTTTGGCAATCCAATTCCAAATAGCTATAGCTATTCGGTAGATGAAAATCAATTTAAATATCCATCAGAATTTGCAGTGGATGAATTAAGAACAGAGCTTGGCGAAGTGTTTGAACTAGCGTATGATGTAGCAGATGTTTATAGCACAAATCCAACTGTGATATTAGGCGGTAATTATGCAGTCGAGCCAATGGAAAACCTTGCAACTGTGACAAATAGTAAAAACTATTTACTAAAATATGTAGGATCTGATATGGAAACGGATGGTGGATTAGAGATCATCGAAAATGACCTAACAACATTATCAGCAACTGCTTATGCAGATGTATATGATGCAAAGATACATGATGCGGTTACGAGCTTAGTTCCAGAATTTAAGTATTTAGATGCGAGTGGAAACCTTCAAACAATGACAATTGATTCAAGTGATATTGAGTATACGTATTACGAAGTAGAAAATGGAGTGTTGGGAACAGGAACCCTAAATATGCCGACAATTACGAATGTGAATGAATCAAGATATATTGTAATTGAAATGAATGTAAAAACTGGAAACTTTGCTCCAGTAATGATTGGATTTGATGAAGAAGAAAATCTAAATTTATTTGCTGAAGTAACAAAGCGTCCAATTGAATTCACAGTAGCAGATGCAAGCAAAATCATAGGAAACCTAGATCCTGGATTTACAACATCAATTACAGCAGGTTCTTATGCAGAAACAAACAATGGAACAGAAGCATTTGATATTACAGTAAGCCGTAGCAATGCAGAAGTACAAGAACCAAATCTTGATATAGAGGGCAATGTAATCCCTTATGCAGATGTACTTGTAGCAACAATATCAAATGCAACAACATCAAATGCAACAGCAGATTTTAACAACTATGAGGTAACAACGGTTCCTGGAAACTTCACAATTTATAAAACTTGGGGAGATTTAAACGGAATCAACCTAGTAGATTCTAAGATTTATGATGCGACACCACTTACATATACAGCAGCAGATATCTTAAAGAATGGTGCCTTTCCAGAAGGAACAGTCATTGAATTTGCAGATGCAAGTATGACAGATGTATTACGTGATGATACTGGTACAGTAATGGGAACTGTATTTGACTTTACAGCAACAAATCTAAATTACTTAGATGCGAATAACGAAAAAGTTGTTTTAGAAGGTAGCATAACACTTACTGTTAATCCAAGGCCTGTAACAATCACAGCAACAAACCAATCAATACGTTATAGCCGAGTAACTAGTTATGAAGTACCAGCAAATAGCTTTACAGTAGAAGCGATGAATGCAATTGCAAATACAGGATTTGTTGGAAATGATACCGTTGAAAGTTTAGGATTAAATATAGTAGTAGGAATTGATGCAAGTCTAAATGATACGTCAGTAGCAAATACATATGTAGATGCAACTACAATCACAGGTTTACAATCAAGTAACTACTTAATTACTTACGTTCCGGCAGATGTTACGATCTCTGTTTTATCAGGAGGTTCATCAGGTAGCAGTGG
>CAYJKD010000192.1:0-5034 GCA_964370595.1 uncultured Lachnospiraceae bacterium | reverse complement strand
ATTTATCTGGATAAAACGCTAACATTCCTATAGCATATATTGCCAAAAATGAATATAAAACATCTGTTATCTCCCAGCCTAATTTAGCTGAAGCATCTCCATTAAAATCCTCAGAAGACTCATAATTTCTTAGTGTTTTTCCTTTTGGTTTACCCTTCCATACAAACAAAAGGGATTATCATAATCACAAAGCCAATTACACAAAAATTCCGAAATATTTCAGAGTATTATATTCTGAATCTATTTCGGAATTTTTCATTATGTGTATATAATTAAATTAGAACAGGTTAGGAAATACAGCTTCTGGAATCGCAAGCCACATATCTCTTAAAAAAATCAACGATAGTAATACAACTAAAGAAGATAGGAAATATGGCAAAGTCCCTTTGAACGAATCTTCAACTGTAATCCCACTAATGGAAGCTGCAATGAGCAGACACAGTCCATACGGAGGAGTTACAAGACCTAAGGCTAAAGTAACAACTATGATAAGACCCATAATAATAGGGCTGATTCCTAGTGAAGTAGCCACAGGTAAAATAATTGGAACAAACAAAATCATTGCTGGAACAGCATCCATAAATGTACCAATAAACATAAAAAACACAACGACTACGATTAAGAATATAGTAGGACCAGCATTCATTCCTGCAAAGAAATCTTGTACGATAATATTTAACTGATAATAGCTCAACAGCTCACCAAGTGCATTAGCCGTAGCAAGTGCAAACAGCGATAATGACGAGAGCTTCATCGTTTCAACTAGGATACCTGGTAGCATTTTAAGTGTTACTGTCTTATAGAAAAACATACCAATAATTAAGGCATATAAGCAAGCAAATGCAGCAGCTTCCGTAGGGGTAAACCAGCCAATGGTAATTCCCCCAATTAAGATAATAGGTGTAACCAGTGCAGGTAGGGAAGTAAGTGTTAACTTTACCACCTCTTTCACGCTCACTTTTTCTCCTTTCGGAAAATTTTTACGTTTAGAGTTGAATCTAATAACAGCCATCATTGCAAGACCCAAACAAATCCCTGGCAAAATACCTGTCATAAACAATGCACCTGTACCAACATTAGCAATACCAGAATATACAACCATAGTGATACTAGGAGGAATAATAGATCCTAAAGTTGAAGATGCAGCCGTTACACCTACAGCAGTTCCCTTATCGTAGCCTTGTTTTTCCATGGAAGGAATAAAAACCTTACCAACTCCAGCTGTATCTGCTTGTGATGAACCAGATATTCCAGCAAAGATCATTGATACTAGGACATTAGAGTAGGCAAGTCCACCACGAAATCGACCTACTAAAGAGTTACAACATTTTATAAGCCTTTCGGTTATGGAACCAGCATTCATTAGGTTTGCTGCTAAAATAAATAATGGAACTGCAAGCAGTGTAAAACTATTGAGACCATTAAACATTTTTTGGAAAACAACAGTATTTGGAATCTGTTCTAAAGATGCAATACCAAGAAAGGAAACGGTACCTAATGCAAATGAAATAGGTACTCCAATCATTACAAAGACAACGAATAATATTACTAATACTATAGCCATTATGATTTACCTCCTAAACGTTTCACGTCATCGATGATATGACCTAAGAGATAAATCACAGACGTAATACCACAAATTGGCACACATAGCCATGTTGGCCCACGATTAAACATCGGAATGGATTGCCACTTAAAACTCCAAAACTGTTCTGTGAGGATAATACCATAATAAACCATAAGAATGGAGAATATTAACATCACGATTGAAATAATAATAGATAGAACCGTTTTTATTTTAGGATCTTTTAGCATATCACTAAACGATGTAAAAGCAAAATGTCTTTTTTCATAAACCATGGCACCAGCCCCCATAAATAAAGACCAAATAAAAGAATAACTAGCCACTTCTTGTGTCCACAATACTGGGAACTTAAAGCCTCTTGCAAATATTTGTATAAGTATCGTAATCATAAATATAAGTAAGAATCCTCCTGCTATGGAGATTTGAGCTTTTTGCATTAATAAAACTGCTTTTTTCATATTGAAAACTCCATTTCTTTCATTATTACTTAATCATTGAAAAATAAGATTCCATGTTATATTTTGTAGCAAATTCATCTTTAATCGGTTGAGCAATTGCTTTGAATGCTTCAATGTCAATATCTGCATTTTCAGTTACTGTAACACCATCTTCAATACAAATTGATTTACTTTCTTCAAACATATCATAAGTAGCTTGGCGCTCTGCAGCTGTTGCTGCAACAGAAGCTTCTTCAATCCATGTTTTTTGCTCATCAGTAAGAGCATCATAAAAATCTCCATCCATCATAAAGAAACGAGTCGTGTAATCATGGTGAGTTTCTGAAATAAATTTACCATTATCCGTATTATGATGATCTTTTAATCTTAGATTTGTATAGTCATTTTCTGCTCCATCTACAACATTTTGTTGTAATGCTTGATATAATTCATTCCATGCAACTGAGGTTGGAATTGCACCAGCATTTGCCCAAAATTCTTGTTGAACCGCGGAGTCTTGTGTACGGATTTTCAAACCTGTTACATCTGCTGGAGAAGTAATCCCTTGCTTTGCATACACATCACGAACTCCTGAAGACCAGTAACCCATAACGCGATATTGGTTCTCTGTTTTTTCAAGAATAAAATTCTTCATACCTTCTCCGAATTCACCATCCATAGAAGTTTCCCAGTGATCAAAGCTATCAAATAAGTATAGTAATGAGAAAATATCAATTTCCGGAACACCAATTCCAGCCATAAATGCTGGTGCAGCAACAACCATATCAGCCGCGCCTATAGACAACTTTTCAACGAGTTCGTTTTCATTTTCTCCCAAAGTACCATGATGTAGTATAACATCAATTTTTCCACCAGATATAGACTCTAAATGTTTTTCAAATTCTATAGCCCCTTTGGCATATGGACTTTCTGTTGATGTGTTATTGTGTGCAACAATTAATTCTAATACTTCATCTCCGCTAGCTGTCGCTTGGGGTTGTTCACTACATCCTGTGAATAAAACTAATGTCATTGATAAAATAGTTGCTCCTGCTATTATTCTTTTCATAAAAATCCTCCTAGTTTTTCTTTAACAAATCAATATTTATTTTAATAACCACCTTACGAATTTCCATAGATTCACAATTTAACACAGCTGGTCGATGGACGTCATCAGGGTAAAATACACAAAAAAATCCTGGTTTCATTTCTAGTAGAGTTTCATCCTCTACATTTTCATAATAAATCAAATCTCTCTCTATGATATGTTCTTTAACTATATAACTACTCTTGTAATTTGAGACACCTATTTTCTCTTTCCCTGATACAAGAAATTGTACATCTATGAATTGATTATGAGATTCTGGTTGTTTAACATCTTGTTTATCTGTAACTATATCAAACACTTGTGCATATAAGTCCTTCCCTTGAATTTCATAAACTCCTGGATTGAACTTAGTAAAATCATTATTTTTTAAGTATGCAAGTGCTGTTTGAATTGCTTTTGGATACATTGGCAAATTCGTATCTAAGTGAATTGATGAATAGATCATATTTTATTCCTTTTCTATAATTAAGTAGTTTCTCGAATTACAATATCTAAACCAATCGTAGTGGTTTTTATGGGATCCTTGCCATTTAATATATCAATTAATAAATTAACAGAGACTTTTCCCAACTCATCGAGAGCTGTATTTAGGGAAGTAAGTCTTGGAGTTACAACATCACAATAAATGGAATTATTGATACCAACAATGGACACTTCCTCAGGTATTTTTTTCCCAATACTTGATAAAGCTCTTATGGCACCAACAGCAATTAAATCTTCCGAGCAAATAAAAGCATCAATATTTTTATCTCTATAAAGGGCTTTCATAGCACTTAAGTATCCATCTTCTACTGTTGGCTCTGAATCAATGATTATCAACTCTTCTTCTTTGTGGCCAAGTTCTAGCATTTTATTAATATAACCATGCTTCTTTCTTTCTCCACTTGCAGTTCTTGGTTTTTGTATATAGGCTATTTTTCTTTTTCCTTTACTATAAAGTAACTCTACACACTTTGATACACCATTTAACTCATCGATAACTATATTCCACATATTATTACATTCTGCAAATCCATTTAAAAGTATGGTAGGATTTTTTGGAAAGTTCTTTTCAATAGAATTTATAACATCGGTTTTTTGATATAAAGAACCTACAAAAATAATCGCCTCAACTTTACGGTTCGCTAAGATTTTGATACAATTATCAATTTGCTCTATATTAGAGCCTGAATTTAAAATGATTCCACAATAACCGATTTCAGCAAGCTTCTCTTCAATCTCATAAGTAATTGAAGTATGATGCCCCATTCGTATATCTTCTAAGATAATGCCAACAAGCTTACTAGCCCCATTGACTAGTATTCTTGCATTCTGATCAGGTATAAAATTGTGTTTTTTTAATATTTCATTGATTTTATCTTTTGTTTCCTTTTTTACCTTAACTTTTCCTGTAATCACTCTTGAAACAGTGCTAGCAGAGACACCAGCTTCTTTTGCAATGTCATAAATCGTCATAATTAATCGCCTTCCAATCTATTTAGAGAATTCTTGTAATCCTTCTATAGCATAAGCCCTTACAGAACAAGAATCAAGTCCTTTAATTGGCATTGGCGTATATGACATAAAAAATGTATCCGTGCTAAGTTTATCTAGATTTTGTAATACCTCTAAAAATACAATATCCTCTGCCATAAGTACATCATGGAAGGCACAAACATCGTCATTGTTGTTTTCAATAGATACACCATCACCAAACCCTACACACTTAACTTTTTTCTCTCTAAACCATTCTGCTGCTTCGCGACAGATTAAAAGTCGTTGATCTTTATCTGTATTCGTAAGCTCTGTAAAAGGTGGTAATTTATACTGTGAATCAAGTATAATGATATCACCTTCCTGAATTCTATCACCTAACACTTTATCTAAATCAGCAGGCATAATATGGGTATATGGAGTCATATGAT
>CAYJKD010000191.1:0-5082 GCA_964370595.1 uncultured Lachnospiraceae bacterium | reverse complement strand
CCATGGCTGATACATGGTGCATAAGCAATTACAAGTGATGGTCCTGGATAAGCTTCTGCTTCAGCGATTGCTTTTACAGTTTGTGCATAATCAGCTCCTTGAGCGATTTGAGCAACATATACATATCCGTAGCTCATTGCAATTGCTGCTAAGTCTTTCTTCTTAACATCTTTACCACCTGCAGCAAATTGTGCTACCGCACCAACTTTAGTAGCTTTTGAAGCTTGTCCACCAGTGTTAGAGTAAATCTCAGTATCAAATACCATGATATTTACATCTTTGCCACTTGCTAATACGTGGTCAACACCACCAAATCCGATATCGTAAGCCCAACCGTCTCCACCGAAGATCCATTGAGATTTCTTACCTAGATAATCTTTTTGCTTTAAGATTGTTTTGCAAGCATCACAATCACAGCTTTCTAATACAGAAATCAATTTATCTGTAGCTTTACCATTCGTAGCTCCAACACTGTAAGTATCTAACCATGCAGTAGCTGCTTCGTTTAATTCTGCAGATGCTTCTCCTGAAGCAACAATTGCCTCAATTTTGCTCTTTAGTCCGCCTCTAACAGCACTTTGAGCTAGCATCATACCATAACCAAACTCTGCGTTGTCTTCAAATAACGAGTTATCCCATGCTGGACCTTGTCCTTTTGCATTTACAGTATATGGTGTAGATGGTGAAGAGTTACCCCAGATTGAAGAACAACCAGTTGCATTTGCAATAAACATTCTATCACCAAATAATTGTGTAATCAATTTTGCATATGGAGTTTCTCCACAACCAGCACAAGCTCCTGAGAACTCAAGTAATGGTTGCTTAAATTGGCTACCTTTTACAGTTGTTGCTTTGAATTTATCAACAACTTCGTCTTTAATAGAAATTGTTTGGCCGAAATCATATACTTCTTGCTCTACTAAGTTCTCAGAAAGTAGTTTCATTTCAAGTGCTTTTTGTCCTTTTTTACCTGGACAAACATTTGCACAAGATCCACAACCAGTACAGTCTAGTGCAGATATTGTCATAGAGAACTTATATCCTGGCATACCAGTCATATCTAGCATTTTCATATCTGCAGGTACATTTGCGCTCTCTGCTTCTGTTAATGCTACTGGACGAATTACTGCATGAGGACAAACATATGCACAGAAGTTACATTGGATACAGTTTTCTGTTTCCCAAACTGGAATTGTAACTGCAATACCACGCTTTTCATATGCCGAAGAACCAGAAGGTGTAGAACCATCTACATATTTTGTAAATGCTGATACAGGAAGGTCATTTCCTTGTTGTGCATTTACTTTTGATTGGATGTTATTTACAAAATCAACAACGTCTTTTCTTCCTTTTGTTACTACTTTATAGTTAAGTCCTTCATCGGTTGCAGTTGCCCAACTAGCTGGAATTTCAATTTTCATAGCTCCATTAGCTCCTGAATCAATTGCATCCCAGTTTTTCTTAACTACATCTTCACCTTTACGTCCATAAGATTTTTTTGCAGCTTCTTTCATTAAATCCATTGCTTTTTCTTCTGGAATAATTCCTGTTAGCTTAAAGAATGCTGATTGAAGAATTGTGTTGATACGAGTAGCTCCCATACCAGTCTCAATACCAATTTTAACACCGTCGATGATGTAAAGGTTAATATTATGGTCAGCAATATACTTTTTCATTTGTCCAGGTAAGTGAGCTTCAAGTTCTTCTACACTCCATGGACAGTTAAGTAGGAAAGTTCCTCCATCAACTAACTCTTGAACCATGTTATATTTACGAACATAAGCTGGATTATGACAAGCAACAAAGTTTGCTTTCTTAATCAAATAAGTTGATTTAATTTTCTCTTTTCCAAAACGTAAGTGAGAAATTGTAACTCCACCAGATTTTTTTGAATCATACTCAAAATATGCTTGCGCATACATATCTGTATTATCTCCAATGATTTTAATCGAGTTTTTATTTGCACCAACTGTACCGTCAGCGCCAAGACCCCAGAACTTACAGTTTGTAGTTCCTTCAGGAGTTGTGATTAGTTGCTCTCCAACTGTTAATGAAAGATTTGTTACATCGTCGTTAATACCAACCGTGAACTTCTCTTTTTCTGTATTGTTGAATACAGCAACGATTTGATTTGGAACTGTGTCTTTTGAACCAAGACCATAACGTCCGCTTCTAATTGTCACTTTATCAAACTTAGTATTTTTAAGAGCAGTAACGATATCTAAGTATAATGGCTCACCTAATGAACCTGGCTCTTTTGTTCTATCTAATACAGAAATTGTTTTTACAGTATCAGGGATTGCATTGATAAGTGCTTCTGCGCTAAACGGTCTGTAAAGACGTACTTTAATAACACCAACTTTAGCTCCAGCTTTTGTCATAAAGTCAACTGTTTCTGAAATTGTCTCATTTACAGAACCCATTGCGATGATTACATGATCTGCATCTGGTGCACCATAGTAGTTGAATAATTTATAATCTGCACCGATTTTAGCATTTACCTTGTCCATATATCCTTGAACAATGCCTGGTAATGCTTCATAATATGGATTACAAGCTTCTCTTGCTTGGAAGAAAATATCTGGGTTTTGTGCAGAACCTTTATGACATGGATGATTTGGATTTAATGCAGTTGCGCGGTATTCATCAATTGCATCTTGGTCAACCATCTCTGCAAGATCTTCATAATCCCAAGCTTCGATTTTTTGAATTTCATGAGAAGTACGGAATCCATCAAAGAAATTGATAAATGGTACTTTTCCTTTAATTGCTGCCATATGAGCAACTGCTGTAAGGTCCATAACTTCTTGTACACTTGAATCACATAGCATTGCACAACCTGTTTGACGACAGGCATAAACATCTGAATGGTCTCCAAAAATTGATAATGCGTGAGATGCGATTGCACGTGCAGATACGTTAAATACACCTGGAAGTTGTTCTCCTGCTATTTTATAAAGGTTTGGAATCATAAGAAGTAAACCTTGAGATGCTGTATAAGTAGTTGTCAATGCACCTGCTACCAAAGAACCATGAACGGCTCCTGCTGCTCCTGCCTCTGATTGCATTTCTGTTACATGAACTTTTTGTCCGAAAATATTCTTTCTTCCTTCAGTTGCCCACTCGTCTGTATGCTCAGCCATAACAGAAGAAGGGGTAATTGGATAGATTGCAGCTACGTCTGTAAACGCATACGATGCGTGCGCAGCAGCTTGATTACCATCCATGGTTTTCATTTTTCTTGCCATTTTTGTTTCCTCCTAAAAATGTGAATAGTCTCACCTAATAAATAGCATATATTAATTTATTACAAATAAACAATGCCACTTTGTATTATTATATCAATTTTTCCAAAAAAATAAAGGAATTTCATAAAGTTTTACGTATTTAATTCAATACAATGTACAAAAAAAGCCTTCCATTGAATTTTTTTAAGAAAAATCAAATACCATGGAAGGCTCAAATCAAATTTATTTAATTTTGTCTACTTACTTCTACCAATTATTCCGGTTTCGGAACAATGATAATCCCCCCATCCGATGGTGCCGTATCCTGAGGCACTTGGGTAGGCTGCGGTGCTTGAGTTTCTTGAGTTTCTTGAGTTGGTTGCTGTGACTGGGCTGGTTGTGTTGGTGGTGCTTGTGTTGAGTTCCCACCTGGAGCAGCAACACTGGCTGGTTGAGTCACTTCTGTTGTCCCTAGACCAGGACCTGCTTCTGTAGACTGAGTAGATGTCTGAGCAGATGTTTCCTCTACTTCTTGTAATGCAGGAATCGTTTCAGCCACTGTTTCTCCTTCTGCTGTTGATTCTGTAACAACGACACCTGATGTGTTTCGTTGCATTTCGGCTGCATGTCCTTTATATGTTACCTGTGATATAACTTCCTCTTCAATTACAACATCATCTTTTTTTGTAATACGAGTAACTTCCCAGTAACTTCCCATTGTATGTTCTTTGACTACAACCTCTTCATCTAATTGCAATGCAATATTTTCTTCATATTTAGGCTCTGGGGGATCAATATCTCTTATTTTTTCTGTTTCTAATGTATAAGTAACTCCTTCTTCTAGGATTGGTATTCCGTAAATAGAGATTGTACATACTTGATCTTCAAAGGTAGCTATGATTCCAATTGCGACATCTGAATTATTCTTAAAGCGGTAATCAGGTGCTCCCCAACTAACTGCTGCATCTGTTCCAGGTTTTACATAAGATGGCTCAAATGTATGTGATTGTCTCATTGTCGTTTGTAGTCCCGAACGAGCGACTGCATTATACAATGTAGATGACGTTTGGCAAATACCACCGCCCAATTCCTCTACAACTTCTCCATTGCTATAAGCAACTGCTGGTTGATATCCAGCTTCTGCTGTTCGTTGCCCTACTACTTCATTAAAAGAAAATTCTTCGCCTGGTTGCAAAATTGTACCGTTAATTGCATCCATAGATAAATCCACATTAATATTTCTAAGGCTATTTGCTGTTGTTTTCGTTGTAAATGTAGAAATTGTCGTATACATATCTTTTACCGTAGCCATATCATACTCTGGATTTTCTTGTATAACTGGCACAGTTAGTACCACATCAAATTCTTTGTTCTCTAGTGCTGTTGTAATCATCTGGTTCAGATTTTCTCGATTAACGGTAACTCCAGCCTTTCCTTCTGTAAAAAGAAATTTTTGACTGTCTTTATCATATTCAGAAATTGCTGCATTTTCAGCGGACTCATCCCATGCGGTTGCTACAATATCAACAATTTCACTAATACGAGCTCCATCATCACTAAAGTCAAATAAAGCATGTGTTGTTTCTAATTGAGTGGAGCCGTAAATAGTATCAAGTAATCCGTCTACTTCTTCCTCAATCAAGTTTGATACTTCATATTGTTCCTCTTTATAATTCAACTTCATATTCCATTGATATTTTTCTAATATAGCCTCTTTCGCTTCCAAGCTATTCATACCAGTGATATCCACTGATTCGACAAACACTTCTACATCATTCGCCAATGTTTGTGGCAGTGTTTCCGATTGCGTTTCATTGGAATCTCCATTAACGGAAAAATCCGTCCCTCTGCTAAC
>CAYJKD010000190.1:3672-5154 GCA_964370595.1 uncultured Lachnospiraceae bacterium | reverse complement strand
AAAATCGCTAAGAAAAATAGACTCATATGCTTTAGGTAAATTGTAACACATGGGAATGAATCTCACAATACAATAGTAAACAAGACGTGTGCAAAATAAAAAAATAACTCCCTGCATTAGACAAACATGCCATTATCTAATACTGAGAGTTATATCATCTTTATAGCTCTGTTTTTACTGTTTCTAATCTTGCCTTTTCATTTGAAAATTGCTCCATCACATGGTTATAAGTTTCCATTGTAATTGCAGGCATTCCTTCTCCTGTTTCTAAATTAAGGCCTGCAGATTCGAATCCTTTTTTTACAGCGTGCTCCATTTCTGCTAATATTTGAGGATTTCCACCTGCTAATGAAGTAGCCATTTTCATAATTCGCTCTGAAACTGCCTCAACGGAATAGGCCCCACCTTCTGATATATCAGCAAGCGCGCCTTCTTTTGTCACCGCTGGTGTGGGTAGCGCCGCCTCTAAACTGCCAAATATACTAGTTAATAAATCAACAGATTCACTTGTCAATTCAAAACTGTTATGGAATAGGTTTCCTTGATTCGTTATATTTTTTTCGACCATTTCCCTAATTAAGTTTCTACTGGACTCTATTCTCTCTTGCTTTAGTTCACTAATCTGATCCTGTGTAAGTTTTTTAGGTGGTTGATACCCTATTGCTTCAAATTTTTCTCCTTCTTTTTCAAAAGAATCTTTTACTGGAATTGATGCACCTTTCAAAGTGCTTTTACCTGCTTCTTTAGAAATGTTTTTCTTATCAATTTCATTTACATAAGTAACTTGTGCATTTTTTACACTTGATATATTCATATGAAGTGACCTCCTTTATAAAATAATAGGTTTATGATATAGATTTCGTCTGGATCTTAAAAAAATTAAGATAGTTCAATAAACATTTTTATTCTCTTTATCAAAAAGAGATACCCTTAATTGGATATCTCTTTTAATATTTCATAACAGATTTCATTCAACCTTACTTTATTACTACTTAATCAATTACTTTTCTATTTTTTTCTACTAGAAGCCACTGTTTTATATACAAAAAGTAGAGCTATTAGGGGAATTCCAAGTAGGATTAGAATCGGCATAATCGGCATGTTTTCTTGATCCATCATCGTTCTATCACCAGTATCTGGTAAACTCCCTCTCATTACTCCCAGTGGAATTTCATTAGGATCTAAAAACATAAGAGCATCTAGCGGAACTTCTGAACCATAAATATCCACTAACTCTTGATATGTAAGAGGTGTTCCTTCAAGATCCGTATATGGTCCTACTCCACCTCCAGGAATTACACCCTCTGGAATTGTTCCTGTTTGTATTGTTGTTTCTGGAATAGTTTCTGGTTGCGTAATAGACTCTGATTCTGTTGGAACAGTCGATTCTGGTTGTGTTGTGGTTTCCGTAACTACAGGTTCTGTACTAGAGCCTCCTCCTGATCCACCACCTGAACTTCCCGTAGTTTCTTGGGTAGTTTC
>CAYJKD010000190.1:0-3572 GCA_964370595.1 uncultured Lachnospiraceae bacterium | reverse complement strand
TAGAGCCTCCTCCTGATCCACCACCTGAACTTCCCGTAGTTTCTTGGGTAGTTTCATCAATATTTCCTTCTGTTGTTCCATCGGTACTTCCTTCTGTTGTTCCATTGGTACTTCCCTCTGTTGTTCCATCGGTACTTCCTTCTGTTGTTCCATCGGTACTTCCTTCTGTTGTTTCCTCAGTATCTCCTTCTATTACTCCTCCTGGTTCATATGGTATCCAATGAATTTCGTTAGATGTATTGTTTGCATGGAAATTTTTGCAAATAACATGTCCATTTATGGATCCATTACCTCCGTCTAATCTTATATCACTAAATGGTGCCAATTGTGATCCAGTTAATTCGGTATTATAATATCTGATGTTTGCAACATCTGGACCGAATACCCATAAGATTTTTTTTGCATTATTTAGCATTTCAGCTGTATGATTATTCCACTTTATATTCTGACTAATTTCACCTACTGAATCAACATTTCCACCTGTAACTAAAATTGTCATTGACTTCCCTGGGTTTTCACTAAAACCTGTGTATTCAATTGTATTGTTTGACACAAGATTTTTGCTATCAATTTGGAAAACACTAGATTGATTCAAGTCAAACAATAATTTATTATCTGTAGGGATTACCTCCATAGCTTTCTGACTAAGTAACTCCCTTGCTTTCCCTTCAAAGTATTTCTTCGCACTATCTACAGTATCAGTAAAATAGGATTCTTCTGCATAGATAATTTGCTTATCGTTTTCAACTAAAGAAACCTTCACTTCAGCTGTCTTTGATACAATGGCACCTCCACTCCATACGTAGGTATTTGCATCTCCTTCACTTCCCTTAACTGCACCTCCAACAATCAATCCAATATCAAATGCAGGGAAATCATCAATAACCCATCCATTAGGAGGTCCATTTTGAGTTACAGTTTGTAAATATTCCGCTTTTCCACCTATAAATGCTGGACCTATAATATGATTTGTTGCACCTGGCCCTGTATAATCCCCAAAAATAACTGCATTAAAATTCTTAGCATAACCTAAGACGGTATTACCCTTTGACCAATCAATAATTGGTGCTGATAATGGAGCTATTCTTGTATTTAAATCTTGAATTAATGCAATATCACTACTTGTTGCTATATTACTTTCGCTTGCAGTATTGCTACTACTTGCAATATTACTACCTGTTGCAAGTGAATACTCGCCTTCTTTTATATAATTCCGGTCAGTTGCAAATGTAACATTTGTCAGTAATAAGGATAAAACGAGAATAATACTAAACACTTTTAAGTTGTAATGGTTTTTTCTTGTTTCCATAAAATCACTCCTTTATTATATAAGTTTAATTATGAATTTATACTATATTATTAGGCGATGCATGTCAATTCAAAAATCATAATTTTATGTTAATTTAAAATTGTTTATATAAATTTAAATTTATTTCAATTAATAACTCTTAAGTTTCTGTTTTCTTTGCTTCCAATCTGCATATGCGTTTGAATAATTTCATAAAACGCTTTTGAATGATTTGGTTGTATGAAATAAGCAAAGCGACCTAAATTTGGTAACAGATCGTAATTGGTTGGTATAAAAAATAGCCGCAGTTTTCACTTCTACGACTATTTTAAAAATAAGCATATGTTCATTTTTTCTAATTGCATTATTGGTCAAAGAGTTCATATTCTATTGCTGCACAGATCAAATGATAAACTTTAATATGGATTTCTTGAATTTTATATGTCTCTGTCTCTGGAACTCGAATACAAACATCACTAATCTCACTTAATAGACTTTCCTTTTGTCCTGTAAATGAGACTGTTTGAATTCCTAGTGCCTTTGCCACCTGCGTCGCATAAACAATATTTTTAGAATTTCCAGAAGTTGATAATCCAATCAGAACTCCAGCTACTCCACTATATCCAAGTACCTGTTGTGCAAATAGCATATCAGGTGCTACATCATTCATGAAAGCAGTAGCAAGGGCTGTTTGGCTAACAAGGGAAATAGCAGGAATTCCCACTTGCATATTATCGCTTAAGTAATCACCTTTTTCTTTATCAATTTCTTTTAGTCGCTCTCTAAGTTCTTGATTAATAGGTCGTTTCAAAAGAAATCCTTTCATTAATTCTCCCACAATATGCTCTGCGTCTGCTGCACTTCCTCCATTACCACAAGTCAAAATAACGCTTCCATTCTTATTGCATTCAAGAAGCATATCAATGGCATTATTTACTGGATTTTCATCAATTTCTGGATTCTTCCCAAAAAATTCTTTTAATAATTGAGATGTTTTTTCTTTCACCGTAATACCTTCTTTCTTCGCATACATCATCTTTAACCAACTAACTTAGTTTCTATTGATTTAAAAGATTTTTTATTTCTTCTATTGTCACATCATAGGATTTATTACAAAAATGACAATTCATCTCTATTGTTTTTCCTTCTAAAATCATATCTTCTAGTTCTGCTTTTCCAACACTGAGCAGTGCACGCTCAATTCGCTCTTTTGAGCAATTACAAATAAATTTAGTCTCTATCTTTTCTGATTGCTCAAGAGCAAAATCCCCAAGTATATAGGTTAAAATATCTTCAGGCTCCATTCCACGGTCAAGCATAGAAGTTACAGAATCAATCTCGCCTAATTTTTTTTCTAATGTATCAATCACTTCATCTGAAGCGCCTGGCAGCAATTGAATCATAAACCCTCCAGCTTGCTTTACTGTGTTATCGCGATTCATTAAAACACCTAAGCCTATACTAGATGGGGTTTGCTCAGAAGTTGCGTAATAATAGGTTAAATCTTCTGCAATTTCACTTGTAACTAGTATTGTTTGCCCTACGTAAGGCTCTTTTAAGCCGATATCTTTAATAACACTTAGCACTCCTAAATCGAGAGCTTTTCCAACATCAAGTTTTCCCTTTTCACTTGGCGGTAGCATTACCATTGGGTTATTTACATATCCCTTTACGTTTCCAAACGCATCAGCAGTTACTGTTAGTCCTTTAATTGGTCCATCACACTGTATCCGCACGGTTAGTAAATCTTTTTCGTCCTTCATTGTAACGCCCATCATCGCTGCACCTGTTAGCAATCTTCCTAATGCAGCAGTTGCTACGGGGCTAGTTCCATGTGCATTTTTAGCCGTTTCTACGACTTCTCTCGTATTCGCAGCAAATGCACGTATCTGTCCATCTGCTGCTGTTGCACGAACGATATAATCTGACATAATTCTATTCCTCTTTTCCTTGTTCTCTCGCTATTACATAAATACGCTCACTGGTATCAACCACTTGGGCTTTCGTCTCCTCATCAATCGCCTCGATAAATTCCAATCCCGCTTCTTCAATTGCTTTTTTTATTGTAACTAAGGTCCAACCTGCTTGATAATGAATTTCTTCTCTCTTATTAAATCTTCCATCCAATTCTTTGATGAATAACGTTAATACAAATTCATTTATATTCGTTTCTTCATCATAATAATTTTCCCAAATAAAGCTTCCCTCATCACGATTTTCTGCAATGGTTTGATCTGCCATAATTTCTTGGTATTTATATTTTGTATTAAAATCAAAAATAAAT
>CAYJKD010000189.1:0-5162 GCA_964370595.1 uncultured Lachnospiraceae bacterium | reverse complement strand
CCATTCATTTAATAATTTATAAGATTTCCTAAGAACTTATAACAAGCAAAACCCTGTATCTATCAGCGTTTTCGCCTATTCTCCTATGCTTTCAGCACTCTCAAGCATATTTTCAATAAATATCTCACAACGCTCTATACTTGTCTCGCTTCCCTTTTGCTTTCTCTACTGGATATTTCATCCCATTATACTTTACTTTTTCTTGCACAATTTCATCTAAATCCAAACCACATACATCAGCCATCAATACACAATAACAAAGAACATCTGCTAACTCTTCTCTAATTTTCTCTTGCTTTCCTTCATCACTAATATCTGCTCCACTCCACTGAAATACTTCTAATAATTCTGAAGCTTCCAATGAAATAGAAATTGCTAAATCTTTGGGATTATGAAATTGTTTCCAATCACGGTCATCTCTAAATTTTAGGATTTGATTTATCGTTTCTTGCTTCATTTATTATGCACCTCATTATATATTTTTTTATACAAAACTTACAACTCTCCACGATACCGTCTCTGATAATAATCCATTGTTCTGTACTCTATCACATCTTTCATATGATATTTAAATGCTTCATTTTTGACAATGTTTTCTAATTCACTTTTTAAAGCAAGGCTCACACCGTGTTTTTCAACAAAAAATCCTTTACCCGATTCTTTTAGAAAATGCACTGGCATACTTAGTATTTTTTTCATATGCTGGCGATCTGAAATCGCTAAATATGCTTCATATGTGATACCCTTATCTAAATCCTTCCAATTCGCTCCTGTTCCAAAAAAACATTTCCAGCTGGTTAATAGTTCATCATCTGTTACAGACATACGTACATTTCCCTGGTTGTAAAATGCCATTAGGACCGGCATCTTATATACTTTAGACATATTCGTATGTTCGATTAGTGCAATAAACTCTCGACCTATACCATTATATAATTCCTCTTCTTCTTGCGATAATAACCCTTGTTCTTTTAAGAATTCTATATAACGCTTAAATATATTTTCCTTTGAATGTGTAATTGCCAATTGATATACATCATCATCCATATATGTAAATAACTCGAAGCGTGAAGGCACTTTATTGAGCAAGTCATGTACACGTAGAAATTCATTTTGTATCCGATTTTTTACACTCTGCTTCTTTCTATCCATTTCTTGGAATAAATCAATCAATTTCAAATCAAAATCGATTATACAATCATCTGGAAAATTCGAAGTATCCGCTGGATCGTATACCTGATTCTTCTGACACTTGGAACCCGTTAGCAAGAATCTTGTTTTACCAGCCTTTTCATAATTTCCTATAAAATCAAGTACATTTAAATATTCTTTCCCCTTATTCCGCCTAAGCCCACGCCCTAATTGTTGTAAGAATACAATAGGAGATTCTGTCGGCCTAAGAAACATAACCATATCTACTGAAGTAATATCAACCCCTTCATTAAACATATCCACTGAAAAAACAACTCGTATTTCTCCGTCTTTCAATTTACGAATCGCCTCACTTCGATCCATAGAATATGCACTATCTGCGTTGCTATACACTGCTGCAGCAGGAACCCCACGTTTTGAAAATTCTTGTGCCATTTCCTCTGCATGTGCTCTAGAACAACAAAATCCCAATGCTCTTTTGGACCCATATTTACAAAAATTTCTATAAATCATCTCATGACGATGTACATTTCCAATATAGATTTCATTTAACTCCTTCTCATCATATCTTCCTCGTACAATGTGAAGCTTTGTATAGTCGGTATCATCAAATATTCCATAATAACGGAACGGAACAAGCATACCCTTATTAATCGCTTCTTTTAATGAAATTTCATATGGTACATTATAATCACATATTTCATAAATATTTTTACCATCCATTCGCTCTGGAGTTGCTGTTAATCCAAGTAGAAATTGTGGTGTAAAATACTCTACAATTCTTTGGTATTGACTATTAATCGCATGATGGAATTCATCAATTACAATATAGTCAAAATAATTTGGTGTAAAATACGATTCTGCTAAATACTCTTCTCGTCCTAATGTTGCCACTGATGCAAATATCACTGACTTATGAGTTTCCTTATGATTCCCATCAAAGAATCCATAATCCTCTGAGTTTCTTACATTATAAAATGAGGTAGCTGCTTGTTTCAGTATTTCTTCCCGATGAGCCACAAATAACACCCGATGAAATTCCTTAGAATCAAATGCTGCTAAATACGTCTTCCCAACACCAGTAGCGGCTTGTACTAATGCTCGTTTCGCTCCTTCAGTTCTAGTCTGTTCTAATGCACACAATGCCTCTATCTGAGCACCCCTTGGCTCAAATAGTAGATGTACATTGGTATCAGCATCTTCTTCCCCATCATCATATCTGTCTAAATCTTTTGTTAATGCTGGTCGGTGCCAATTCTTTGAGTATCGTTTCAACTCTTCATCATCGATGACAATAGAATGGTTGATAAATAAATCCTCAAATGATACAAAAAACTTCTGATAGTTTTCCTGATCAGCCGTACTTTTAAATCGATAATTCCATTCAATCCCAGAAGTTAGTGCACTTCTTGATATATTAGATGATCCGATATAAATTTCACTATATTTAGAATAATGAAAAATATATGATTTCGGATGAAACGAACGACTTTTATCACTATAGAATCGCATATCCACCCGATTTCCTAACTTACTCTTAAGCAAATACAAGGCAGATGGTTGTGTAATTCCAAGATAATTCCCTGTAAGTATTCTAATGTTCGCTCCGCGATTCAATGCATTTTCTAGCTCTGATAAAATCATTTTCACACCTGATTCCATCAAAAAAGAGACAATGATATCAACACTGTCTGCTTTCTTTAAGCTTGTAATCAGCTGATAGTACAGATGTGCTCGTTTATCCTTACCACCTAACATAACATCTGTTAATTCTACCGTGTCTCGTTCGCTTACTATTCCTTCCGAAGAATGATATTGAGCCATTTTTCTTCACCCCTGTTTGGTCTGACATCACTTGTAATCCATTGTTCTTCTATCTTAATCCCTTGAAATCTCTGTAGAAATTCAAGAAAGGTATCCTCTGTAAAATCTGTAAAGTGTCTTTCATTTCGAATCCCTTCAAATTCTCCATATTTAAACGATGTATAAATTACACCCTGCGACTTTATAGCCGTCAACATCTTTTCCATCACACATACAAGTTCTCCCTTTGTCAAATGTAAGATTGATGAGCATGCCCATATTCCATCATATTTATCAATATCAACTAGGTCATGAAACAAGGCATGTATTACCTTTATTCCTGTATATGCACTTGCCATTTCACAAAGGTTTAACGATCCATCTACCGCATCTACTTTACAACCATGCTCCATAAACCACTTCGTATCACGACCTGATCCACAGCCAAAATCCAGTATATATGCTCCTTTCGGTAGCTTATGTAAAAAACGGTTCTGTGTTTCTTGAAATTTTACCGAAACCGTACTTTGTATGAATGCTTCTGCGAATTTGTTATAATACTTCAATGTATCGTTCATGGTAAATACCTCTTAATTTTAATTTACAATCTATTCTACTATTACTGTGTTCCAATTTCATACTCAATCTATCCCTCTTCTTTTATTTTACATGCTCCTAAAACATCTGTCTAGTTTATTATACTATTCACAAATAGTTCACAATCATCTCATTGACTATTGTTACAAAAAGAACTATAATGTTCCAATAAGAACAAAAAAAGGAGGCGTACATGTTTGCACCGAAAGATTACCTATATACCATTGCTGTAAAACGAAAGGAGTATTTCGAAGACCTTTTACAAGAGGCCAATTTTAATTTATTAGAAATTGAGATTTTGATGTTCTTACATCTAAACCCTCATAAAAATACCTTAACTGAGATAATTAATGCTAGAGATTTCACGAAATCTCATGTATCAACAGCAATTTCACATCTTGAAAAAGAAGGATATTTGTCTAAGTGTCATTTACCAAAGAACAAAAAAACCATAAAATTATCTCTACTGCCTAAAAGCGAACCGATAATAAACAAAGCATTTCACTGTTTAAAAGAATTTCACAACAAAGCATTTGTGGGTATCTCACAATCAGAAATGGAAGAAATGGAATATTTGCTAAAAAGAATCTGTAATAATTTAAAAGAGGAGAATTAAATGGAAACACTAATAATATGTATCCTAGCTGGAATGGGCGCAGGACTTGGAACCGGATTTGCAGGAATGAGTGCAGCAGTTGTCATCTCGCCGATGCTTATAACATTTTTAGGGATGAACCCTTATGAAGCGATTGGAATTGCTTTGGCTTCTGACGTACTTGCAAGTGCAGTATCTGCATATACGTATGGAATGAATAAAAATATTGATATTAAAAACAGTTTATCACTTTTAATAAGTGTACTTCTATTTACATTTATTGGAGCTTATATCGCGCATTTAGTTCCAACTACCACCATGGGAAATTTAACGGTTTATTCATCACTGATTATGGGTATTAATTTCTTCTCTAAATCATTTAAAGAACAAAAACCTAGAGAATCTCGAGAATTCAAAGGAATTCTTAAAACCTTTGTACCCATTCTTTGTGGTATGATTATCGGATTTATCTGTGGATTCATCGGTGCAGGCGGTGGCATTATGATGCTTATTTTACTTACTTCGGTATTAGGTTATGAGTTAAAAACCGCTGTTGGTACAAGTGTATTTATTATGACTTTTACTGCTCTTTTCGGTTCCGTATCCCACTTTTCACTGCAAGGTGTTATACCTGACCCATTTGTATTTATCACTTGTATCACGTCTACGCTTATTTTTGCTCTACTTGGCGCCAGATTTGCTAACAAATCAGAACCAAAACGATTAAATAGAGCAACTGGCATTGTACTTTCCACTTTAGGAATTTTTATGATAGTTGCAGAACAATTACCTTCTTTGTTGAGATAATACTACGCGATAAAAATTATATTACAAATAGAACCATAACGGTTTTATGATCTAACCACATAGAAAGCAAGCAGGACTTAAAATGATACTTCTAAGTCTTGCTTGCTTATTTTAAACATACGATTCTATTATTTCTATACTTTTTTATTTTAGCTATTTAGAGATTTTGCAATTTCTGTAAAAATCACACCTAAACCATAAGCACCTG
>CAYJKD010000188.1:0-5289 GCA_964370595.1 uncultured Lachnospiraceae bacterium | reverse complement strand
CACCATAAAATAAAGCCATCTAAGATTATTTGATTATCTTAGATGGCTTTATATCGTAAAATATTATAATGTTTTATCTATCCTAGTTCTTGACCGATTACATGAATTTAATTCAAATAGATTTTAAAAGTAAATCAGAGTTATAACAATTCTTACAATAATACATCTCTCTTATCCACATTCTTTTCAAACCACTTTACTGCATAAGAGCATACAGGAATAGCACGTTTATGATCTCTTTTGCACTTTTTATAAAACAACTCCATCAGTTTCCCTGCAATCCCTTGTCCACGAAGTACATCTGACACATAAGTTTTTACTAGTTCATATCCTTCACTAGTCTCTACAATGGTTACAAATGCAAGCTTATTCTTCTCTCCATCTTCAAACACAATTTGATTTTGTTCTTCTACTACTTTGTATTGATTTTCCATCTACGTTTCCACCTTTCCTGTTCGTATTACTTCTGCAAATTCATTTGGTAACTGTGAATCTAATAACTCATTAACTAATGAATTGGTGTCATAAGGAACTCGCACAAACTCCACTTGAACTTCCTCATCTATGGATAAAATCACATAACCTGCTCGATTATCTCCATCTTTTGAACGCCCTACGCTACCTGCATTCACTAGCAATTTTCCTAATACCTTCTTTTGATAAAGGTTATGAGTATGGCCAAAAATCAGGATATCTTCCTTTAATTCACTTGCGATCTCTAACTGCTTCTCCACATCATCTTCAAAGATATAATCACAATTAGAATATGGACTTCCATGTGTAATCCTAACCTTTTTTCCTTCCATATCTACTACAATCTGTTCTTGCATCGTTTTGATATAGGCTAAGTTTTCTGGAGTTACTTGCCTTGCTGTCCAAAGCTGAGGTGTAATCTGGGCTTTCGGATTTTCTAGTTCCTCCCTTGAATAAGAGATTGTCATTTCATCGTGATTTCCTAACACGGATAGGATACCTACCTCTTTTAGCTTATTTAACACTTCATTTGGTCTTGTATTGTAACCTACAGAGTCTCCTACGCAGTAGATTTCCTCAACACCTCTGTTTTCTATATCCTTTAATACTGCTTCTAATGCATAACTATTTCCATGGATATCTGATATAAATGCGAATTGTTTCATTATGATAACCTTACCTCTCAATACTGTTACATCAATTTTTTTTGATATAACAGTATTGTACTAGGAAAAGATAGAGATGTCAATATTTCCTTTTACTCTTGGTTTTTTCTCGAACTATATCCTTATACCACGTTGCAACAATCGGTCATATATTGAGTTATAATCAGAAGTCGCTTCCGTCTCTAATATTGTATAAATTTCCGTGATAAGACTTTCGTCACACTCTAAAAAATCTGCAACCTCTGTAGATGATAATTTATTGTGCTTTTGTATTATTAATTGTATCAGCTTATGAGCATTACCTTCTGCTTTTCCTTCTGCTTTACTCTCTTCTTTCTCCATTGCAATATGTCTTTCTGCATCATATTCAAATATGCTCACGCTCATCACCTCCGCTCGATGGATTTTAAGAAAGTCAGCCAATATATCTTCCTGAATACAGATATCAATTGCGCATTCTATGGCTTCATAAATTGGCTTACTCCTTGATTCTTCTTTAACCCTTTGTACAAAAAATGCATATCCTTCTAAAACTTTGCACTGATTCATTAATACCTCATTATGTCCTTTATT
Organism: uncultured Lachnospiraceae bacterium; assembly: GCA_964370595.1. Lineage (GTDB taxonomy): Bacteria > Bacillota > Clostridia > Lachnospirales > Lachnospiraceae > Brotaphodocola. The sequence goes on along the minus strand of CAYJKD010000188.1, from coordinate 3,577 downwards.
AATGTTGAGCACAAGTACAGATAACTCTAAATTTACTTCTTCCTCTGCAAGTGTGTAGGCATCTGATAAACGGTGTATACTTCGATCTGGTATATTTTTCGTTCCGTTAAAAAATACGATAAACTGGGGAGTAGGAAGGGGAATCGTTTTACTGCCATGTAGATTATCATTAGCAGTTATCTTAGAAAACAAGCTAGATACGTAAAACAGATAGCGAAGAGGCATATTACCACACCAAGTAGATTGGTGTTCATAGAGGGATAGCCTACTATCAATGATAAAAGAAATATCATTCTTGTAGGATAAAAACACAACATCTTCTAAGGTATTTACCTCAAGTTCGTCTAAATTCGTATACGAAGTTCCTCTAATCGCATTGTACAAAGAGAGTAATTCTGTTTTCTCTGAAAATAGCATACGAAACAGTCCATCTTTGTGTTTGGCATTGACTGATTTTAGCATCATATTCAATTCTCCTTATTCGTTTGAATTCGCAAAGGAGATGGAAATTTCTGCTCTCGCCTTGCTTTCATTAATTGGGTATGAAAAGCAGGGAAGAGTGTTAGCTTAAAAGATAGTCAAATGACTAAGACGCGAAAATCGCTAAGAAAAATAGACTCATATGCTTTAGGTAAATTGTAACACATGGGACTTGAAATCACAATAATTTCCTTTTTAATTATGAGTTATCGTTTTATAATCGGAGTTTCGGTTCATTTTTCTTTTCCCCCCTATAAACATATGTTATACTTTTTTCATAAGACAAATTACACTATTTATCATGCCGTTTTTAGAAGAACTCAAGCTACTTATCATATAAGTTTATAAAAGAAAGGATATACCAATGCCAAGAAATTACTTAAAATCTATGTTAAACAGAATTAGAAGACAACCTACACATGAAATACAAATTTCAGAGCCTGTAATTAAAAATGCACAAATCTTACCCATAAACTTTGATATGGACATTTATGATAAAATGCGAAACGGAGTACTTCTTTCCCCTGAAAATGTGTTCAAACTACTGACTGCTGGCGAGCCTAGCAAGCTAGATCAACTAGATCATAAGGATGTTATGGCAGATGTTTATGAGATTCATGAACGATTTATGGATTTTTCATCTACTTTTGACGAACCACTTCCCAATCATAGGGAACCTGATTTTCTAGAAATGGTGGCCAAAAAGAATGCAGATCTTGCCGCAACGCAAAAAGCAGTAACAGATATATTAATAGAAAAAGCCAAATCATTTGTAACTTTGGCAGATGACCCATCGTTGACAGAGGAACAAAAAGAACATGTGGAGCAACTCAATGCTCGTTGCATTCATATGGCAAAATACGTCCAACAACAAACACCTAAACTTTCAAAAATGTATGGGGATATCCTTCTTGCACATTCCAATCATGATGAAAAGCAGCTAGAAGACTATTCTAGCCAAAAGTACGATAAATTATTTACTCAAACTACTGTATATAAGAATACAGCTGCTGCCAAAGCCCTTGGGTCTGGAGGAATTAATACTGTTTACCATGCCACCATTGATGATACTCAACATGTGTTCAAACGTGGAATGACAAATATAAACGATATTACCAGTGGATTTGGTACTTTAACTAAACTAGAAGACATCTTGCGAAAACCTGAAATTAGCGATATGGATGTTGCTTATAGTAGTAAAGCTTTCGTTAAAGCCACTTTACCTTCTATCAAAAGTACTGTCTCTTATTCTACCCTCTCTCAGAGAGGAGAACGTATTACTACAGAACCTGCAGAAGTTGAGATAAACGCTATTGCCCGAAATGCTAATACTGCACAAAGAGATATTGCTGTTTCTCGAGTAAATACACTACTTGGCCTTAATGCATCTGTTCAGTCACAGTTAGCACTTGATGTTGATGGATCAATTTCTTCTGCGATGAGTTTTGCTAAAGGTTCTTCTCCAAAAGCTATGGTGCTAGCTCCAACAAAAGCTGATCTATCTATCGCAACTAGATATAAACAAGAAGCACTTCCCACTACAATAGAGAACGCGAAAAACAGTCTTAAGAAGCTTGAAGATGCAAAAGACATAAGATCTGATCAATACAATATGACTCGATTAGATTTATCAAGTTCCTTAGCTGCCCAAAGCAATGACCACATTGTTGATATCAGCAATATCTCATTAAATCGTAGCCTTATGAATATTGCTGCATTAGATTATATCTGTGGGCATATCGATCGTCACATAGGAAACTATACCGTTCATGTGTCAAAAGACTCCTCCAATAATGACTTGTATAAATGCACTGCTATTGATAATGATATGTCCTTTGGTCATTCAAATCCTCTAGCAGCAACAGTCCGAGATTCACCTGTTGTTATGTTAGAAAGCAACTTCCCTGTTATTGAGCGTACCTTGGCTGATAAAATAGAACAATTAAATCCAACAACCCTTTCTAATTCATTAAAAGGTCTTCTAGATGAAGAACAGATTGATCATGCATGTAACCGATTGGCAATCTTTAAAGATTATTTAAAAGAAGGTAATGTAAAGATTGTTGATTCCCTCAGCAAAGAAGATGTTGTTTTACTACAAAACCCAGCGAATAAACTGTCTTGCTTAAATGCTGACCTTTTCGACCACACAATGCGCAGTGTAGCAAAATATGCGCTACCAACAAAGGAATTGAGAGATCAACTCTCTATGGCAACAAAAATATCACTCTACAACAATGGAAACTATCGAAATAATCTACATAGTTGCTTTGGTGATAACTCCAATGAAGCTTCCAAATTTACACTAGAAGAAACTTTAGAGGTTTTCCCAGGCCTAAATGATGGTGGAAAAAGCTTTTTTATTTCTAGATTGTCAAACAAGGATCTCTCTACTGCCTGGAATATGGATCCAGCAGAAAATCCACCGATTTCTAGACAACAACTTCTATTTGATTTAAGCTATAACAATGAGCAAACAAAAGAGTTTTTACAAAAAATTCCTATGGACCAGTGGAAAACCGCAGTTGAACAACTGCCAAATACCGTTGAGGAAAATGATTTTTTCAATAAAAAAATAGCAAATGCGAAAGAAGTTTATGCAAGCATGGAAAAAGAGCGAGCACAAACAACACCCAAAAAACAAATATCTTTTAAAGATTTAGTAAGCACAGGAGCTCAAAGACACGAGAAACCTCGTGTAGATCGTAATTACTTAGGCGCTCATAGAGCAAAAGCACCAAAGGTAAAAGAAGCAGAGGAACCCACACTTGGTTAATCTTAAAAGCCTCGTTGCTGTAAACTATACCTTATCATGGGGAGGTATCAATCAATCTTATCATTAATTGAATCCTTCCTATTGATTATCCCCAACACGTATGCGTTTGAATTCACATAAGTGCTGGGGATATTGCTTTCGTTAATTTCCCTTAGAAAATCCCATCAAATATACTGCTTTACTTTATCTAACGTGTTTTTGCTGACAGTTGTCTTCTTTAATATTTCTTCCCACTCCTTGTATTGAATATATAAAAGTGGTTTTTTGTATTGTTTCGCTTTCATAATCTCATAAGCCACCCATTCTGATTCTCTTATATAA
>CAYJKD010000187.1:0-5314 GCA_964370595.1 uncultured Lachnospiraceae bacterium | reverse complement strand
TAGATTGGAGGGTATCCGATTGGCTTTATCAAGAAAGTCGAGGAACAGATAGTCAAATTGTAATCGTTGGGTTAGATGAATATGCACTAGAAACGTTAGGTCCATTTCAAAATTGGTCAAGAGACGGAATTGCATGGGCAATCGATTATTTGAATTATTCTGAGGAAGTTCGGCCAGCAGTGATTGGCGTTGACGTATTGTTTACAGGCGAGAGTGGAACGGATAGTGATCATACTTTGGTAGAAAGTGCAAAAAAATATGGTAATGTTGTAACAGCAACTAAGGCTACATTTGGAAATGAGTTGATTTTAGAAGACGAAATTTATTATCAAGACCGATTTGCAACCTTACAATATGAAGAAGCCTATGATGCATTGAAGGAAGTAACGATTCAAGGGCATATCAATGCCATGTATAACCTTGATGGTATTTTGCGACACCATTTATTATATGTTGAGGATATGGATGGGAATGCAGTTCCTTCTTTTGCATTATCACTTGCGAATGAATATCAAAGTTTTAATGGATTAGTAGCAGTTGAAGAGCCTAAATTAGATGCAAATAATTTTTGGTATCTTCCTTATGCAGGTGTAGGTGGTAGTTTTTATGAAGGGATTTCCGTTGCACATTTATTAGAAGGTGCGATACCACCAGAATACTTTGCTGGAAAAATTGTTTTAATCGGACCATATACAGTAGGATTTCAAGATAGCTACTTTACTTCGATTGACCATGCAGCACCAATGTATGGGGTGGAATTTCAGGCAAATGCAATTCAAGCATTGCTAGAAGGGTATTATAAAACAGAACTTTCCAGTGAACTACATTATATGTTACTAGGTATGGTACTATTTGCCTGTGGAATTTTGTTTTTTAGTAAGCGATTTTTAACAAGCACAATTGGATGGCTTGTAGTAAGCGTATCATGGGTATTTCTAGTAAAATGGATTTATGGTCATGGAATTGTACTTTCTGTATTATCTGTGCCAGTGGGGGTAACTGTATTCTATCTTTTGGCAATGGGAATCAATTATGGAAAAACCATTTTAGAAAAAAGAAAAATCACTTCTATATTTAAGCGCTACGTAGCAGAAGAAGTTGTAAGCGAATTATTGAAAAACCCTGAAGCCCTTGAACTTGGCGGTAAATTATGCGATATAGCTGTATTGTTTGTAGATGTACGTGGATTTACTCCTATGTCTGAAGTGTTAACACCACCACAAGTAGTTGAAATATTAAATGAATATTTAACGTTGACATCTTCTTGCATTAAAACCCATAGGGGAACATTGGATAAATTTATTGGTGATGCGACTATGGCATTTTGGGGAGCACCACTTCCACAAGAAGATTATGTGATGAATGCAGTTAAAGCAGCATGGGAGATGGGAGAGCGTTCAAAAGAATTGGCTTTGAAATTAGAAGAACAATATGGACGTAGTGTTTCTTTTGGTGTGGGTGTACATATGGGAAAAGCGGTTGTTGGAAATATTGGAGCAGTTGATCGTATGGACTACACTGCAATTGGAGATACAGTAAATACTGCAGCAAGATTAGAATCCAATGCCCCTCCAGGAACGATTTACATTAGTAAGACGATTGCAGAACATTTGGAAGGAAGAATTATTACAAGAAGTATTGGAGAAATTCCTTTAAAGGGAAAATCAGAAGGATTAGAAGTATTTGTATTAGAAGGAATTTGCTAATTGATATTTTTAGGAATATAAAACACTATTTTAGCTATGAGAAAATGTTGCTAAAATAGTGTTTTTATTTATTTGTAAAGAGGAAGTAGAACTTGTAAAAAAGCGAAGTAAGTCTAAGGCAGATTTGACTTTTTGAACAAAGAAAATGGGATATCAATAAAGAAAAAGTGATTACAGTTGCTAAATTAGCAAGGGCGTTGGCTTGTGAAATTGAATGAATTGTATGATAGAAAGTTGCAGGTTACATTCCTATAACTTGACTTGAAATTCGGTTACTTCTAGTTGGATTTTATGATATACTAGTCTTACACAATAAGTCTTAATGAGTTTACCAAGGAAAGATAGGGATAACACCGTAGGAAGGATGAGTTTACGATAGAAAAATTATTACCAGTAGGAATTGATAATTTTAAAGAGCTAATATCAAAAAAATATTACTATGTGGATAAAACAGAACTAATCCAAAAGATAATTGACATAGGTTCAAAAGTCTCGTTGTTCACAAGACCTAGAAGATTTGGGAAAAGTCTAAATCTAAGTATGTTACAGGCTTATTTTGAAAGCGGAGAACAGGACAATTCCTATCTGTTTGAAGGACTATATATTTCTGAGTTAGGTGAGTCTTATAAAAAACATTTAGGTGCTTATCCAGTGATTAAACTTGATTTTAAGGAAGGGAAACAAGGAAGTTATCAAAGAGCATTTGAAAAGTTGCGAGAAAATATTGTAGGAGAATTTAGAAGACATAAGGTGATTTTAGAGTCGGAATCACTAGATGAAATAGAAAAACAAAAATATAGACATATCTTATCAGAAACTGCTGATGATGGTATTATGAGCAGTTCTGTTTTCTTTCTACTTGCTTAGAGAAGGCGTATAACAAGCAAGTAATAATTTTAATTGATGAATACGATGTTCCCCTTGAAAATGCACATTTTAGAGGGTTTTATCAAGAGATGGTGGATTTTATTCGCGGGCTTCTAAGTATTGTGCTAAAAGCGAATGATTCTCTATATTTTGCGATAATGATAGGATGTCTTAGAATTACGAAAGAGAGTATTTTTACAGGATTAAATAATCTTGAAATTATCTCTATTGAACATAAGTTTTATGGAGAATACTTTGGGTTTACAGATGCTGAAGTGGTTGAAATGTTAAAATACTATGGAAAAGAGGAGCAGTATGAGACTATAAAGGAATGGTATAATGGATATCTTTTTGGTAATACCAAAGTGTATAATCCATGGAGCTTGGTTAATTTTATAAAGTCTATCTGTTTTGGTGGTGAAATCTATCCAAAACCATATTGGTCCAATACTAGCTCTAATAGTATCATAAAAGAATTAGTGGAGCATGCAGATGCAACAACGCAAATGGATTTAGAAACACTTGTAGAAGGAAAGTCATTTGAAAAACCAATCCACGAAGATGTCACTTATGAAGAAATTTATAAAAGTAGTGACAACCTATGGAACTTCCTGTATTTCACTGGATATTTGAGGAAGGTCAGTGAACGCTTTGAAGATGGGCAACTTTTTGCAAGGCTAGAGATTCCCAATATGGAGATTGCTAGTATTTACAGAAACCATATCTTGGAATGGACAAGGAATAAAGTTATTGAGAAATCACGTACCAATTTCTTTGATGCCACGTTCTCCTTAAATATAGATGCAATAGAAACAGAGATTAAGCAGGCACTAAGGGAAACCATAAGCTACTTTGATGGAGGTGGATCTTTCTACCATGGATATACAGGTTTCAATTATAGGGGATTTGCATAGCTTTGGAGATGAAACCTTGTCGGTTTATTAAATGATACCAGTAAAGTGTTAGTGTTAGCTCAGCGATACGTGATGGAGCATCCAAGCATTTATAAAGAAATATTGTGTAACGCAGATCATGATCTTAATAAGAAGGTGGAAATTGGACTACAAGCATTAGAACAGATTGACAAGAACTACAAAATTCGTAGTGAAATCGCATTACAAGTAGCAGAATATGCACATGTATTAGGAAAACAAGATGTTGTAGAGAACTGTTGGTTGGAAAGTCTACGGTCTAATACCACAGCGCTAAATTACTTACGAATTAGCTTGGAAAGTTCAGATAAACAACTAAGAGATGAAGCTTATGAATTATGTGATATATATTTAGAACAAATGAGAGGTAAAAAGGTATATGGGGATGAGGTGGGCGAATTAGCCTCTAATTACCTTTCGCCAAGTGGCTATAATTATTTGCTATTTTTCCATGGAAAAATAGAACAGTTGTTAGACGAAAAGATGAATAGTAAGGAGCCATTAGGGTGGTCACTTACATTTATGAAAGAGGGAATTTCTATCTTGCTGCTTCTTTTATATAAAGAGACTAAGATGCAAACTGGAACAAAAAAGATGCTAGAGCAAGTGGTACATACAATGAACTTTTCTAAGGAACAATACAGAATTGGAATGGAAGAATGTAGTGTAGACATGAGCGACTTAGATTTGTTTTGGAATCGTTTTTGCATGTGGAAGCAAGATATAGTGATATCAGAGCAATTACAAAAGAAGATAATTAAGAAGTTAGATACATTGGTTGCAAGCCGTGTAGAAGGAATTATAGGGAAAAACCGAACGAATTATTATGGGGAGTGCGCACAGTTTATTGCAGCACTAGCAGAAGTAAAAGAGTCGTTAGGTCTGTTAGAGAGCAAGAATACATTACTACTAGAATATAAGAAGAGATATCCAAGGCGTTCAAGTTTGATTGCACAATTAAAGGAATATGGCATGTGTGTTTAATGAAGCGTTATTTATGAGTGGGTGGGAGCTTTTCGCATCGAAAATTTTCAAGTGGAACTTTTGAGAAATAACCCCATGTATGTGAGAGATACCTTGGTTATGGCAAATTATGATGAAAAAAAGTACTTATATAAAATAATTACTGATGCTTTAGACGATTCTTGTGATGAAGCAACCTATGAAAATCACGAGGTTAATGTCAGAGAGGCATATTAAATTAAAAAATCTGAATATGAAGCATTTAAGGAAAGGTATTCAATTAAAAAATAATATAAAAAAGTTTTCTAGAACCCCACTTTTAGATAATCTCCTACGAATACTACTAACATAAAGCAAAAAATAATGTTAGATAGAATATAGGAGATTAGAAAATGAAAAAATTTATCTTAGGATTATCAATGGTAGTAGTAGCAATGATGGGAATGGGAAATACAGCACATGCAAATACAGTAGCACAAGCAGTTGAAATAACAGCAGATGCAAACATGGCTCTTGATGTACAAGAACAAGCTATGGTAGCAATCATCAATGAGGAAAGAGCAGAAGCAGGACTTCTACCACTTGCAACGGATGCAAGAGGAAATGTAGCAGCTGAGATTCGTGCTGGGGAAATCGCTCAAATGTTTTCCCATGATCGTTTAGATGGAAGTAGCTATAAAACAGTATTAGGTCAAGTTGGGATTTCTTATTCTTACTGTGGTGAGAATGTAGCATTCGGTATGCTAGATGCACAAGCAGCAATGCAAGGACTGATGGCAAGTGCTGGTCATGCAGACAATATCGTTAATGCAAGATTTACACATGTTGGTGTTTCTAAAGTGACTG
>CAYJKD010000186.1:0-5408 GCA_964370595.1 uncultured Lachnospiraceae bacterium | reverse complement strand
ATCTCCATCTGTTCTTTTCTATGCGCGGCGTGTAGAAATGTTCGTAACGCTTCACTTGCTTCTTTGGGAATCCGAATAATCTCTTCTTGTCCAATTCGATAGATATAATCTCTACCAAACAAGAAACCACCTTCTTCTACTATAGAAGCACAGTATCCATACTCTCCAAATCTCATTAGTTCAATTTTTATCGGTTTATAGTCACACGACACGCGGCAAGAAGACAATCCACCACGTACCTCAAGCATAACTTTCTTATCTAGTACTTGTTGAAAAAAAAGATCACAAAAATATCCCTCTAATTCCAACTCAGATGTTCCTTTAAAATAAGTTGCTCTTCCTACCTCTAAAAAAGTTAGTAAATACTCTAAAAGGTCGCGGTCTTTCTTAGAAAAAGCATCACGCGTATGCTGAAACTCCAAATATTTCCCATAAGCAATTGTTTCATTTTCGCTAATGGCTTGAGCAAAAAGGTTTAAATCCTTTATTTTATATAAATGTTTTTCTCCTACTTGAAAAGATAAATACAATTTATCTTGTTTAATGCGAATGTTAGGCTGTAATCGAATCATCCCATTTTTTGCTTTCGCACGTACAAGTTGTTTTTGTGTATAGGAATGAATCATCGTCGTTACCACTGGTGTTGAAAATAAAATTTTTCGATTATTGGTCGATTTCTCTTCTTGCAACTTCTTTTGAGTAAGGAGACCGTGCTCACATAACCCTTTATTTTTTCTATGATACATACAAGAACAAGAGTAGTCATACATCTGACTACCCTTATAATACATGGTAACTTCAAAGAAATCTTTTGAGACCTCATCTTGAACTTGTGCCTTTATCATCTTTTCATTTTTCCAAAATTGCCTTACATCAAAAGAAGTAACCTTCATTCATTTCCCCTTGTTTACATCCGATCTGGAGTTTCAAATCCTAGAACTCCTACTGAAGTTTCTAGTACATCTTTCACAAGTGTAATTAGATTAATATAACTTTTTTGTCTTTCCTGATCAACTTCTGCTAATATCTTTGTGTCATGGTAAAAACTGTTAAAACTGTTAGATAATTCAAATACATACTGACAGATTTTATGTGGTGCAATTTCAGCAAAACTATTTTCCATCACTTCATTGAATCGGCTTAATTCCAACATCAGTGTTCTTTCGGATCCCTTCGTTGGATTTAGTATTTTTCCTTCTACTTGATGCCCTAAATCCTTATATTTATTTAATATTGATTTAATTCGCACAACAGTATACAAAATATAAGGACCAGTATTTCCCTCAAATGATATAAATCGCTCTAAGTCAAAAATATAATCTTTTGATGCTTGATTTGATAAATCTCCATATTTTAATGCTGCCAACCCAACAATTTTTGCTGTTTCTTTTGCATCGGATTCTGATATTGTTCTGTTTTCCATGATTTTCTGATATACAGCTTCATTGATATCTGAAATCAAAGTTTCTAAACGCATTAGGCCGCCACTTCTTGTTTTAAATGGCTTTCCATCTTTCCCATTCATAGTTCCAAATCCAATATGAACCATTTGGGTATTTTCTTTTACAAATCCAGCTTTTTTTGCCACACGGAACACTTGAACAAAATGAAGTTCTTGACGCTTATCTGTAAAATAAATATATTTTTTCGGTTGATATTCTTTTTCTCGTTCAATAATCGTACCAAGATCGGATGTAGCATATAACGAAGCTCCATCTGATTTTCGAATAATACAAGGTGGTAATTCTTTTGAGTCGCCTTCTTCTTGAATATCTACTACCAACGCACCTTGGCTTTCATATGCAATACCTCTATCTTCTAGCTCATTAATCAAATCTGGAATATATGGTTCTGCATCGCTTTCGCCTTTCCACAAATCAAAATACACATTTAATGCTCCATAATTTTTCTTTAAATCTGCTACAGAAACTGTCATAATATGATTCCAAATAGCAGTGCATGCTGGATCCCCTTTTTGGAGCAAAAATGTTGCATTTTGTGCACGTTCTTTAAATGCTTCATCTTCTTTTGATTTTTTACTAGCAGTAGGATAAATTTCTTCTAACTCCTCTATGGTAAACGGTGGCTCTACTGGGTATTCTCCCTCATAATTTTCAATAAAATATTCTAATTCTGGTTTTCGATCACGAAGTTCCTCAATCACAAGGCCCATCTGAAGTCCCCAATCTCCTAAGTGGACATCTCCAATCATTCGATATCCCATATATTGACCCATTCGTTTTACTGCTTCTCCAATTACAGCAGAACGAAGATGCCCTACATGAAGAGCTTTTGCTACATTGGCACCGCCGTAATCTACAATAATTGTCTCTTGTTTTCCAATCTCTTCTACACCAAGCTTCTTATCTTCACTCATTTGATTTATATAATCTGCTAAAATACTAGCATCTAATTTAATATTGATAAATCCAGGCATCACTGCAGTCAGTTCTTCAAACATTATATTTGACTCTAACTTACTCACGACTTCATTTGCTATATCTATTGGTTTTTTCTTATAAGCTTTTGCTGCTGCCATAGCACCGTTACATTGATACTCACACAAATCTGGTCGATTCGAACGAGTAACTTTCGCATAATTTTCCTCATATCCACAAGCTACAAATGCTTCTTTTAATACATCTGTAATTATATCAAGAATTTTTTTCACAATTTATCTCCTTTTTCTATTAACCTCTATAGATGAAAAGACATTGTTAAGTCTTCCAACTCATCCAATGTCTTTCACTTGTTTACACTCTTGATAAATACTCTCCAGTACGTGTATCAATCTTAATCTTGTCACCGCTTTCTACAAATAATGGTACATAAACAGTTGCTCCTGTTTCTACTGTAGATGGCTTTGTTGCTCCTTGTGCAGTATCTCCTTTAAAGCCCGGCTCAGTTTCCGTAATTTCAAGTTCAACGAATAATGGTGGCTCTACTGAAAACACATTCCCGTTATGAGAACATACCTTACAAGTTTCATTCTCTTTCACAAACTTAAGTGCATCACCAATTGCTTCTTCGTTTAATGCAATCTGCTCATAGGTACTATTGTTCATAAAGTGGAATAAATCTCCGTCTTCGTATAGATATTGCATATCTACACGGTCAATTCTTGCTAATGGATATTTCTCTGTTGGGCGAAATGTTCTCTCAATTACTGATCCTGAAATAATATTTCTAATTTTAGTTCTTACAAAAGCAGCACCTTTTCCTGGTTTTACATGCTGAAATTCCATAATCTGAAAAATCTGACCATCAATCTCTAAAGTTATACCGTTCTTAAAATCACCTGCTGATATCATGTGATATTCCTCCTTGCACTTGCTTACTCGCAATTTATCTACTATATTCTATAATAAAACCAACTTTTTTTCAACCCTTTTATCAACGATTATCGCTGTTTACTAGGTAATTCATCGCTAATTCATATCCTTGTAACCCAAGACCTACAATTTGACCTGTGCTTACAGGAGCTGTAACTGAATTATGTCGAAATGCTTCTCGCTTATGTACATTGGAAATATGTACTTCAATTATTGGAATTTCAATCGATGCTAAAGCATCACGCAGAGCAATACTATAATGTGTAAAAGCACCTGGATTTATAATTATTCCTTCTGTACCATCATAATATGCTTTTTGAATCTCATCGATCAAAGCACCTTCATAGTTACTTTGAAAGCAAGTTAGTTCGTGACCTTCCTCTTTTGCTTTCTGCCCCATTCGATCTACTAATCCTTGATAGTCAACTGTTCCATAAATTCCTTTTTCTCGAATTCCAAGAAAATTTAAATTTGGCCCATTTAGCAATAAGATCTTCATCCGTTTCTCCTTATTATTTCCTCTATTTCCCTGACAATTTCCTCTGGAGTTTTCTGATCTACCGTTATAATCATCGATGCTGATTCTCTATAAATCGGTTCTCGTTCACTCAATAAGGCTCTTACTTTTGCTTCTTTATCATCTTTTTGCAATAGTGGTCTCGTCACATCTCCTCGCAATCGTTCTAATACAGTTTCTGGCTGAATTTTTAGATAGATTACATGTCCTAGATCTTTTAAGAGTTTTCGATTATCTTCTCTCAGTGGCAATCCACCCCCAACAGAAATAACACAATTGTTCCAATTAGATAAACCCTCTCGTAGCACTTGTGTTTCAAGGTTTCGAAATTCCATTTCACCTTGTTTTTGAAAAAAATCACCAATACTCATACCAATTTTTTCTGTAATCACTTGGTCTGTATCTTTAAATATTTTTCTATGCTTTTCAGCTAACAATGTCCCAATACATGTTTTTCCAGCTCCCATAAACCCAATCAAAATAAGATTATCATTCATCTAGGCTTCTCCTAACTGTTTCATCAAAAGTGCTTTCGCTTCTTGAATCATATCATCTGTAACCAAAACTTCTGGATTCCATAACTGATATGCTTCAAGTCCTTGATACAAAAGCATAGAAAGACCATTCATCACACAAGCGCCTTCTTGTTTTGCTCTTTTTAAGAATTGTGTTTCTTTCGGTGTATAGATTAAATCTACTGCCGTTTCAACCTTAGAATAAAATTCTTGCTCTTCAATTGGGCATGCTTTCACTTTTGGATGCATTCCTACACTAGTCGTTTGTACTACAGAATAGATATCTTCTTCTAGGCAATTCCATTGTGCTAATAAAAGAGGCACAGCTATCTCTACATTTTTATACCCATTGACATAGTCAGATAATTCTTGGGCTTTTTCAAGGGTTCGATTCAAAATATAAATTTTCTTTGCATTTTTTTTTGCTAGCAAATATGCAACTGCTTTCGCTGCACCTCCAGCCCCTAATACAACCCATGTTTTCCCTTCAATTATAATTCCTTCTTCTTGCATCCCACGAAAAAGTCCTTTGGCATCTGTATTATACCCCCTATAACCGTGGGCATCCCTTACTAAAGTATTCACAGCTCCTATTGCACTTGCATCCTCATCTATGTGAACCAAAGTTTCCATAACTTCTTGCTTATGTGGTATCGTTACATTCATACCTTTTACGTTTAAATTGTAAGCTCCGTTTATCGCAGTTGCTACATTTCCTTTCTTAACCTGAAAGGTTACGTATACCTGGTCAACACCTGTGGATTGTGCATAATAATTTTGCATCAATGGGGAAAGAGAATGATCTACTGGATCTCCAATCAATCCACACACTTTCGTAGCACCTGAAATTTCCATCATTTATAACCCCTTTGTCTATCATAAAAAAACAAAACCATGTTTTCTAAATATCTTTTTAGTACGATTTGTATCTCTTCTTTCACATGAATCGGCTCAACTAATATTCCATATACACCTGCATGGTTCGCACCTAATATATCTGTAAATAACTGGTCCCCAACAAATACACTTTTCTCTTTATCCGTT
>CAYJKD010000185.1:0-5412 GCA_964370595.1 uncultured Lachnospiraceae bacterium | reverse complement strand
ACATTACAGACGCACAAGGAAGAAAAATTAATTTTAAAAATACAGTTTTAATCATGACCTCAAATGCAGGAGCACAAAATATAATCTCGCCAAAACAATTAGGATTTGCAACCGCTCAAGATGATAATGAGAAATATAAGTTTATGAAAGAGCGCGTGATGGAAGAGGTGAAGAGAATATTCAAACCTGAATTCTTAAATAGAATTGATGAAATCATGGTATTCCATCCATTGAGTAAGCAACATATGAAGGAAATTGTTAATATTATGATGAGTGGAATTGAAAAGAGGATTTTTACACAATTAAATATCAGACTTCATTTAGATGAAGAAGCAAAACTTCTTCTCGTAGAGAAAAGCTTTGATGAAAAATATGGAGCAAGACCGCTAAGGAGAACCATTCAAACAATGATTGAGGATGCTTTAGCAGAAGAAATTCTTGATGCTACTATAAAAAATGGAAATAAAGTGGAAGTGATTGTAGAGAATGATAAGCTGAAATTCCTTACAACAGAATTGATTATAGACTAGAAAATTGTTGCAAGATGATGTATAATGATTATAAGATGTCTGGTAATTATGGGAACGGATTGTGAGAATAACTACAAATAGAGACCATAATTTAGCAGGTTTTGTTGAAAAATACTTTCAACAAAGGAAGAGAAAAGACTTTATTTACCAGGAGGGCAAATACATGCCAGTAGTAGAAAATTTGTTGCAAAGCCAACAAGATGGTAGCATCAACTTTGGGAATCACCAGCTAGAGAAGAAAACGAAACTAGAAGATTTTGAGCATGAAGGTGACTTGTACAAGGTAAAGACATATCAAGAAATTACGAAACTAGAGAGAAATGGAATGTTTGTTTATGAGTCAGTTCCAGGAACTTCTGTGGAAAATTTTAAAGTTAGTCATGATGGGGTTGAATTTTTTGTAGAGGGAGCAAAAGATGCTCAAATTACCTTACAACTAGAAAATGATACAACGTATGAAGTAATTGTTGGAGATACTATGACAGGACAAATGAGAACTCATATGAGTGGAAAACTCAACTTTAGTGTCGAGTTGAATGAAGGCGTTCGTACATCAATACGAATTATTAAAAAACTAAAATAGTTAGGTATATACGATGGCAAAAGGAAAAACAACAGCATTTTTTTGTAAAGAATGCGGATATGAAGTGAGTAAATGGGTGGGACAATGCCCAGGGTGCAAAGAGTGGAGCTCTATGGTTGAAGAACCAATTATGAAAAAAGCGACAAAGGGAGTACAAAGTGGCTTAAGCACCAATAGTAAGGCAGTACCTTTATCTGATATTACACTTGGAGATGAAGATTCCTTTTTGACAGGTTATGAAGAACTTGATCGTGTTCTAGGGAGTGGCATAGTTGCTGGCTCCCTAGTTTTAGTTGGAGGAGATCCAGGGATTGGAAAATCAACACTATTATTACAAATGTGTAAAAATTTGTCGGATCAAAACCATCAAGTACTTTATATTACTGGAGAAGAATCTCTAAAACAAATAAAAATGCGAGCGAATCGAATTGGAGAAATGAATCAAAATCTTAAATTTCTTTGTGAAACCAATTTAGATAGAATTGAACATATTATTAAAAATGAAAATCCACAAGTTGTTATTATCGATTCGATTCAGACAATGTTTCGTGAAGAGATTAGCTCAGCACCAGGTAGTGTGAGCCAGGTAAGGGAATCAGCTAATATTTTAATGCAATTAGCAAAAGGTCTTGGAATTGCAATTTTTATTGTAGGTCATGTGACAAAAGAAGGTGTTGTAGCAGGTCCTAGAGTATTAGAACATATGGTGGATACAGTACTCTATTTCGAAGGAGAGAGGAGTGCAACCTATCGTATCCTAAGAGGTGTGAAAAATCGATTTGGCTCAACAAATGAGATTGGTGTATTTGAAATGCAAGCTTGTGGGCTTGTTGAAGTGAAGAATCCTTCAGAGTTTTTACTAAGTGGAAGGCCAGAAGGCGCATCAGGAGCTGTAGTTTCTTGTTCCATGGAAGGAACAAGGCCTATCCTTTTAGAGATACAGGCTTTAGTTGCGCAAACGAATTTTGGGATGCCAAGAAGAACAGCTGCAGGAATTGATTATAATCGTGTAAACCTATTAATGGCAGTATTAGAAAATCGATGTAGATATGAGATGTCAAGGTATGATGCATATGTCAATATAGCAGGAGGACTAAAAATGACAGAACCGGCCATGGACTTGGCTATTGTGATGGCATTAGTTTCTAGTTATAAATCGAAAGAGATCGATCCATTTACTATTATTTTTGGTGAGGTAGGATTATCTGGAGAAGTGAGGGCAGTTTCTATGGCAGAACAGCGTGTAAATGAGGCGAAAAAACTTGGATTTAAAACATGTATTTTGCCTTCTGTTTGTTTGGATAAAATTCCATCTATAGAAGGAATTAGGTTACATGGGGTTTCTAGTGTTCGAGAAGCGATTGATTTTTTCACTTGACAAAGTTACTGTGATGTAGTAAACTGACAATCAGTTAAATAAAACCAATAAAAACTGTGAAGAGAAGAGTAAACTAGTGGAACTGTTTCAGAGAGTTGTCGGATGGTGTGAGACAATACAGATAATTAGTGGAAGAACATCTTGGAGTTGCTAACCGAACGATTTTAATCAAGTAGACTTAGACGTGATTAGCGCGTTAAGCTAATAGGTATGGGATTGCGCATGCAATTAGTACCGATGAGAGGGCTTTTTAGCCTATTTGGGTGGTACCGCGGAAGAGCATATGCTTTCGTCCCTTTTATTAGGGATGGAAGCTTTTTTTATTGGCAAAAATATGGGAAGGGGTAATCGCATGACAAGAACAAATTATTGTGGAAGTGTATCAGAATTGTTAATTGGAACTACTATGACTGCTTGTGGTTGGGTTCAGACAAAACGAGATATGGGAGGTATTATATTCTTAGATCTTAGAGACCGGGAGGGGGTTCTTCAAATTGTATTTGATGCAAACAAGTTAAAGGAAGAACAGTTCTTGATTGTTGAAAACTTAAAAAATCAATCTGTAATTCAAGTTTCAGGAGAAATTCGTTTGCGAGATGAGGAAACAGTAAATCCCAAAATTCAAACGGGAACAGTAGAATTGTTTGCGAATCATATCGTATTACTCTCAGAAGCAGAGGTGCTTCCTTTTTCTCTAGATGAAGATATTCAAATAAGAGAAGATTTGCGTTTGCAATATCGATTTTTGGATATTCGCAGACCTCAAATGATAGAAAACTTAAAGTTTCGCCATAAAGTACAAAAGTTATCTCAGGACTTTTTGGATCAGGAAGGTTTTATAAGTGTAGAGACACCGATGCTCACAAAATCAACACCAGAAGGAGCTCGGGATTATCTAGTTCCATCAAGAGTGCATAAAGGTGCATTTTATGCATTGCCACAATCACCTCAAATATTTAAGCAATTACTAATGGTTGGAGGGATTGACAAGTATTATCAAGTAGCTCGATGCTTCCGTGATGAAGATTTGAGAGCAGATCGACAGCCAGAATTTACACAAGTAGACATGGAATTATCTTTTGTTACACAAGAAGATATTTTAGAACATTTAGAAAAATTATTTACATATGTTTTCAAAGGTGCTTTGGATATTCAATTACCAACTCCATTCAAACGCTTAACTTGGCACGAAGCTATGGACGTCTATGGAAGCGATAAACCTGATTTGAGATTCGATTTACCTATCATAGATATTACTGAAATTGCAAAAAAATGTAGCTTTTCTGTATTTCGTAATGTAACAAATGATGGAGGAGTAGTACGTGCGATCAATGTAAAAGGAAAATCGGATTTTACTCGTAGTACGATAGAAGACTTAACCAAAAAAGCGATTACTTATGGAGCGAAAGGAATGGCTTGGATTGCGATTCGTCCAGATGGAGAAGTGTATTCTATTTTGAAAAAATATTTTAGCGAAGAGGATTTAGAAGCTATTTTTAAGGCAACCCATGCAGAACCTGGTGATTTTATTTTGTTTTGTGCAGATGAATTGTCTACAGTTCGTAAAACATTAGGCTCATTAAGGATTGAATTAGGAGATATATTAAATCTTAGAAAAAAAGAAGATTTTAATATACTTTTTGTTACTGATTTTCCAGGATTTGAGTGGTCAAAAGAAGAAAATCGTTATCTTGCTATGCACCATCCATTCACAATGCCATATGAAGAGGATGTTGAGCACTTGGTTAATGGGAATTTAGGAAAAGTGAGGTCGCAAGCATATGATGTGGTACTCAATGGTGTGGAATTAGGAAGTGGAAGTATTCGTATCCATGATAAAGAAATTCAACAAAAAATGTTTGAAGCGTTAGGATTTACTTTAGAAGAAATTAATGATCGATTTGGATTTATGGTAAATGCATTTAAGTATGGAACACCTCCACATGGTGGATTTGCATATGGATTAGATCGACTTGTCATGCTGATGGTAGGTGGAAATTCCCTTCGTGATGTAATTGCATTCCCTAAAGTAAAGGATGCATCGTGTCTCATGACTAGCGCACCCGATGTGGTAGATAATGAGCAATTAGAAGTATTAGATCTGGGATTTGGATACACTCCTGAGGTTTCAGCAGAAACAGATAAACGAATAAAAAAGAAAAAAGAGCATAAAATTGATGTAAAAAATGTAGCAAATTTATCTAGATTGACTTTTACAGAAAAAGAAGAAGCTAGTTTGGCAAAAGAGATGGAAGCAATTGTTGCATTCGCAAATCAGTTGTGTGAGTTGCAAACAGATGATATTCCAATAACAGCACATGTTGTACCACTTACGAATGTGCTTCGACAAGACCAAGTGCGAAATAAAAATAATCAAAAAGAATTGCTTCAAAATGCAAAAACTACAATTGATGGGTATATTTCAGTACCTAAAGTATTTGAGTAAAGGAGGATATGATGATAAAAGATACAATTGCAACCCTTAGAAAAAAACTGAGGAATAAAGATATTTCTTCTTATGAATTAACCAAGGAATATATTGGGGAAATAGAAAAAAAAGAAGGTATCATAGGCGCTTATATTTCTCAAACCCATGAAATGGCACTAGAAAGAGCGAAGTTTGTGGATGAAAAATTGATAAAAGGAGAAACTCTGACTTCGCTTGCTGGAATTCCATGTGGAATTAAAGATAATATTTGTACAAGAGGAATTGTAACAACTTGTGCATCAAAGATGTTAGCAGATTTTATTCCGCCATATGATGCAACTGTTGTAGAGAATTTATATCAACAAGATATGGTAATGCTTGGTAAATTAAATATGGATGAGTTTGCAATGGGATCTACCAATGAAAACTCTTACTTTAAACCTGTGAAAAATCCAAGAAACATTAAGTATGTTCCAGGAGGAAGTTCTGGTGG
>CAYJKD010000184.1:0-5412 GCA_964370595.1 uncultured Lachnospiraceae bacterium | reverse complement strand
ATTGTCATGTTTGAGATACCGATATTACGAACAAGTCCCTTTTCTACTAATGCCTCAATTTGTTTATAAGTGCTTATAAATTCTTCTACACTAAATGGTCTTGAATCTGGGTTTCTTGCATCTACATCACAGTGTGGTGCATGATAATTTGGAAATGGCCAGTGAATGAAGAATATATCAATATATTCACAATTTAAATCTTCGATACTCTTTAGGCATGATTCCTCAACTCGTTGATGCATATCATTCCAAACCTTCGTCATGATAATTAAATCTTTTCGTTCTACTACGCCTTCGTCAAATGCATCTTGGAAAACTTTTCCAATTTGGGATTCATTACCATAGCAAGCTGCGCAGTCAAACATACGATAGCCACAGCGAATCGCTCCTGCTACTGCTGCACTCACTTGTTCTGGCGTAAATCGGTCAGAACCAAACGTTCCCATTCCCACACATGGAATTTCCTCTCCTGTATATAATTTCATTTTAGGTATCGCTGATTGTTTAATCACTTCACTCATATTTGTCTCCTTATAATTTTTCTATTTTGATTTGTGGAAGTAAAGCTTCCATATCTTCTTTTACATAAACGCCAGTTTCTTCGATCAATGCTGATGCTGCTGAAATTCCACTAGCTAGTTTTAATATGTCTTCCATCGGAAGTCCTTGGGCTATACCTAGTGCAAATCCTGCTATCATGGAGTCCCCACACCCAACAGTATTAACAGCATCGATTTTCGGCACGACTGCTCGGTACACTCCTTCTTTACAAACAACAAAAGAACCTTCGCCTCCAAGAGAAACCACTACATTTTCAACACCCTTTTCTTGAATTACTTTTGCTGCTTCAATCATTTCATCTATATTGTTACAAGAAAGTCCTGTTAGCATACGAATTTCATCTAAATTAGGCTTAATCAATGTAGGGCAAGCTTCAATCCCTAACTCTAATAGAGCTCCGCTTGTATCTAAAATTACCTTTTTCCCTGCATCTTTTACCATTTTAACAAGTTCTTGATATGCTCTTCCGTCTAATCCTTTTGGGACACTTCCTGATATCGTAACAACAGAAGCCTCTTTTACTAATTCGATAAATTGTTGTTTAAATCCTATAAAATCATTTTCTGTAACAGCAGGACCAGGTTCTAAAAACTCTGTTTGTACTCGGTTTACTTCATCCCAAATATTAATACAAGATCTACTTTCACCTTTCAATTTATAAAATGCTCCAGCAATTCCCAGTTCTGCTAAACACGCTTCAATATAACTTCCAGCATGACCACCTACAAATCCAGTTGCTACTACTTTGGTTCCTGACACTGCAACTGACCTCGAAACATTCAAACCTTTTCCGCCAGGTGTATTGTTACACATTCTTACCCGATTGACTTCTCCTAATTGGCATCCGTCGACAACATATCTTTTATCAATTGATGCATTTAAGGTAACTGTTAGAATCATACCATCCTCCTAATCCTCATTTACCAATAATATCTTTCCTTTTACAAGCCCAGGAGTTTTAAACATTTGGAATGCTTCTTGCGCTTGGCTCATAGGCATCTTTTTAAACACGAATCCTGGATCAAACTTCAATTGCCCTGTAGCAAAGTAATGTGCTGTCAGTGTCCATTCTTTGCCAGGATAAGGGGCACTATAAGACATCCAAGAACCTGTTAACTTAAACTCTTTCCGATTCATATTTTCCCAAAGTTTCGGAGTAAATGTCAGTTCTTCATGTGGAGTTCCTATAAAACAAACATGTGACTTATTTCCTGCTAATTCAAAGGAAAGATGCATAGTAGAAACCTGTCCAGCAGTTTCAAATACGTAACCAAATCCCTTTCCTTGGGTAATCTCTTTTACTTGGTCCATGTATCCATCTTTCGTAGTGTTAATTACCTCATCTGCTCCAAGACGTGTAGCTACTTCTAATCTTTCGTCACTGATATCAAAAACAACTACCTTTTTAGATCCAAAGATTTTTGCCCATTGCATCGTGAATAATCCAATGGTTCCTCCACCTAAAATAGCTACGCACTCTCCACCCTTATAATCATTTTGAAATAATCCGTGCAAGGCAACTGTAGACGGTTCAAACATTGCACCTTGTTCATATGAAATGCTTTTGTCAAATACCACTGCATTTTTCTCTGGAATTACAATATAATCTGCGTTACTTCCTTGTTGTCTCGATCCGATAAAACTATAATGTTTACACAAAGAGTAATTTCCATTCTGACAATCTTCACATTGTAAACAAGGAAGAAGTGGGGCTCCTGATACTCTGTCGCCTATTTGTACCGATGTAACATCGGCGCCTACTTCCACTACATCTCCTGAAAATTCATGTCCAAGCACAATGGGATAAAAGTGAACTCCATTATGCAATACCCTTGGAATATCGGATCCGCAGATCCCAGATGCTTTTACCTTAATCTTAACATCTTTCGCTCCTACTGCCACTTCTTCATAATCTAAATATTGAATATCTTCATTTGCGCACACAACTGCTGCTTTCATTAGAAACCTCCTCTTTACTGGTTCATCAATTCTTTCAAGTTTTCATATAAGGTTAAATATGTTTTATAACTTGCTCCATATATGTCTGCAACTTCATTATTGGGTACATGATGTCTTCTATTTTCCACTGTTAATTCAATTGCCGTTTCAAAATCTTCATAAAGTCCCACTCCCACTCCTGCAAGAATTGCAGCACCTAATGTTGTAGCTGTATCTGATGCTGGTACTGTAATTGGAAGTTCTGTTACATCTGATTTAATCTGTGTCCAAAGAGTCGAATTGGCTGAACCTCCCATTGCTCGAAGCACTTTTACATCTGCTCCAGCTTCTTTTGCTACTTCTAAGTTATGCTTAAGTGATAGTGCAACGCCTTCCATAGCCGCTCGAACAAAGTGCCCTTTTGTTTTACTAAAATCCAATCCATAAAATATACCTTTTGCATTTGAATCCCAAATAGGAGAACGCTCTCCCATCATATATGGCAAAAAGACTACACCATCGCTTCCTGGATTTACTTCATCTGCAATCTCATTAAAGATATCTAGCGAGCTTTTTCCTAACCGCTTCCCTTCTTCTCTTTCAAAATCTGCAAATTCCTTTTCCAACCAACGCATTACTCCACCGCCACCAGTCGTTCCACCTTGTAATAACCACAAATTAGGAACCACATGATAACCTAAAATCAATCGTTTATCCGCTTTATATTCATCCATACAAATGCTCATTCCACCAGCTTGTCCACCTTGTTCTTGTGTTTCTCCTGGATGAAGAACACCCGCTCCTAAAGTCCCACAAGCAGCATCCAACCCACCAGCCACTACAGGAGTTCCTACTTTTAGTCCTATTTCTTTTGCAGCCTTTTCTGTTACCCTACCTACAATTTCATGGCATTGATAAATCGTAGGTAGAATAGAAGGAGATATCCCTAGCAGTTCACACATTTCCTCATCCCAACACCCTTTTTTCATATCAAAGCAGTGAAGTCCGTAACCTTGTGAAACATCTTGTGTCATCACACCTGTTAAACAGAATGCAATATAGCTGTTAGACTGTAGTATTTTATGTGTTTTTTCATATACTTCTGGCATTTCCCTTTGATACCAAAGGATTTTTCCAGTTGTATAAGATGGCTGTAAGGAATTGCCTGATCGTGCAAATATCTGATCTTCTCCGATTTTTTCATTTAATTCCTCACAGATTTTTTTTGATCTTGTATCCATCCAAATGGGGGTATTGGTTAAAACCTTTCCCTCTTGATCTACCGCAATCGCTGACCAACTCTGTCCATCAATTCCGACTCCCACAACATCTTCTGGATTGATAGCCCCTCGTTCTAATACAGATTTTGTCGCCTTGCAAATCCCTTGATACCACTCTTCTGGATTTTGTTCTGCCCATCCCTTCTTGGGATAATATACAGGATATTCTTCACTGGTAGCAGCTATAACTGTTCCATTTTTTTCAAAAACCGCAACCTTACAAGCACTTGTTCCAATATCAATTCCTAACAAATATGGCCCCATTTTCCCTCCGATTCTAACACAAACTATACTCGCCCATTACAACCACACACGGTCATACGACTTTTAACGAGTTGTTTTACAGCTTCCATTCCAGCAACACCAAGTTTCTTTGGGTCAAAAATCAGTGGATCTTTTTCTAGTAACGCTTTCATCGCATCCGTATATGCCACACGAAGTTCTGTTGCAAAATTCACTTTACACATCCCTCGTTCAATACATTCTTTTACATCATCATCACTAAGGCCAGATGCTCCATGAAGCACTAATGGAACTGATACCAAAGCTTTTATATCAGAAACTCGTACTTTATCTAGTACAGGTTCTTTTTCATAGAATCCATGAGCTGTTCCAATGGCTACTGCTAAAGAATCCACTCCAGTTCGCTCTACAAATTCTTTTGCTTCAATCGGATCTGTATTGGTATCTGCCTCTGCTTCTAGGTCGTCTTCTTTTCCTCCTACTTTCCCCAGTTCTGCCTCTACTGGGATGCCACAAGCATTTGCAACCTCTACAACTTTTTTTGTCATCGTGATATTGTCTTCAAATGTTTCATGAGAACCATCGATCATAACTGAGGTGTAACCTGCGTAAAGTGCTTGAATTGCTAATTCACAACTGCTACCATGGTCTAAATGTAATGCCACTGGAACACTTGCCTTTTTCGCTTCTGCTGCCACCATGCCAAAAAAGGTTTCTAACGAACCATACTTTACAGTAGATGGGGTTGTTTGTAGCATTACAGGTGCTTGCAGTTCTTCTGCTGCTGCAATTACAGCTTTTACCATTTCCATATTTTCTACGTTAAATGCTCCAATGGCATATCCACCTTCTTGTGCATCTAATAACATTTTTTTTGAATTCACTAATGACATTGATATCCTCCTTCATAATAACCATAATTATTGCCTTCATATGACTCATTATATATAAATTACACAATAATGTTAGAGCATAATGAGACAAGAAAGAGGAATTGATGTCGGGTTTTCGAACATATTTGTTTTTTTGCAAAATTAACTTACTATAAATGACTGTAAGATTTTATGGACTTGTAGTGTTCTATCAAAACATACTATAGATTATTTTAATAAAATTATAGGTAAGTACCTTTATATAAACGAAAAAAACATGTAGGATGTTCTTTATACAAGAATTTCCTACATGTTTTTATCATAGTTATTGTAATTCGATGAATTTTGTTTCAGAAGATCTCGCTTCAAACAAACCATCGTAACTCCAAGCAAAGTGTCCACCTCTTACTCGGTATCTCACTCCAGTTGGAAGATCTCGAAACTCATAGTTTCCTCCCATATAGCTAAGATTTCCATCATAGGTATCTTCAGGATACTTATCAATTTGATACTTCTCT
>CAYJKD010000183.1:3945-5439 GCA_964370595.1 uncultured Lachnospiraceae bacterium | reverse complement strand
TAGCAACTAAGGAGGTATTTTCTGAATCGGGTAATTGTAATAGGTGGAGGAGCCTCTGGAATCATGACAGCAATTGGTGCCGCTAGTTCTGGAGCAAAAGTAACAATTCTTGAGCAAAAAGAAAAAATCGGAAAAAAAATTCTTTCTACAGGAAATGGGCGTTGCAATATGACTAACGAATATATGGAATCAATCTGTTTTCGTTGTGACCAAGAAGGATTTCCTATGAAAGTGATTGAACGCTTCAATGTCAAAGAAACATTGGAACTGTTTGAAGAAATTGGGATTTTTCCAAAAAGTAAAAATGGATATATTTATCCTAATTCAGAACAAGCGGTTGCTGTAGTTGACCGATTGGCACAAAAGCTAAGAAAATTGAAGGTAACTGTTATTACAGACTGCAAAGTACTTGAAGTTCAAAAACATGATATTTTTCATATTGTGACGAGTAAAGGAAATCACAAAGGAGATAGGGTTATACTTGCAGCAGGTTCTAAAGCAGCGAGTAAAACGGGATCAGATGGAAGTGGATATGAAATTGCAAAAAAACTTGGCCATGGAGTGATTCAACCATTACCAGCGCTTGTTCAACTGCGCTGTAAAGAAAAACATTACAAAACATTAGCAGGAATTCGTTGTGAAGCCTCTGTAGAAGTGATTGTAGCGAATAAAGCTCTACATAAAGATAAAGGGGAAGTGCAGTTGACAGACTATGGGATTTCAGGAATTCCTGTATTTCAGATTAGTAGATTTGCTTCTGTAGGGTTGAATCAGGGGAAAAAAGTTGAGGTATTTCTTGATTTTCTTCCGAATGTGGAAATCAAATCATTAGAAGAAATACTGAAAAAAAGAATGGAAAGAAGTATTGATGAGTTATGTGAAGAATTTTTAGTGGGATTGTTTCATAGGAAGCTAGGCCATGTGTTATTGCAATTAGCAGGAATATCAATAACGGAAAAAGTTAAAAGCCTAAACGAAAAAAAACTGTTACAGCTCGCTTGGCAAATTAAAAACTACAAAACTCAAGTTATTGCAACAAATTCATTTGAGCAAGCACAAATTTGTTGTGGAGGAGTGGATACAAAGGAAATAGATACAAAAACAATGGAATCAAAAAAAATAAAAGGCCTATACATAGTAGGAGAGCTTCTTGATGTAGACGGAATTTGCGGAGGGTATAATCTGCAATGGGCATGGTCCAGTGGAATGTTAGCAGGAAGAAGCATACAGGAGAATAGTAATGATAAAAATTAATCAAGTGAAATTAGGAATTGATCATACAAGAGAGCAGTTAGTACATAAAGTAGAAAAGGTATTAAGAATTGAAGAAAGTCAGATTAAAGAGTTGAAAATTGTGAAACGTTCCCTAGATGCAAGAAAAAAACCTCAACTTTTTTTTAGCTATGTAATTGAAGTGAAAGTGGAAAAAGAAGAACAGGTATTGAAAAGAATAAAAGATAATAATGTGATTGCTGTAAAAGAGGAATATTATCA
>CAYJKD010000183.1:0-3935 GCA_964370595.1 uncultured Lachnospiraceae bacterium | reverse complement strand
TAGGGACTGGACCCGCAGGTCTGTTTTGTGGATATGAGCTGGCATTAGCA
This sequence comes from uncultured Lachnospiraceae bacterium, assembly GCA_964370595.1. Lineage (GTDB taxonomy): Bacteria > Bacillota > Clostridia > Lachnospirales > Lachnospiraceae > Brotaphodocola. The sequence continues at coordinate 3,885 of CAYJKD010000183.1, read as the reverse complement.
GGATATCGTCCAATTCTACTAGAGCGTGGAGATGATGTGGAGAAACGAGGCGAAAAAGTAAAGAAATTTTGGGAAACAGGATTGTTAGATCCAAATTCAAACGTTCAGTTTGGAGAAGGAGGAGCAGGTACATTTTCAGATGGAAAATTAAACACATTAGTGAAGGATCCAAAAAAAAGAAATCAAAGAGTGTTAGAAACATTGGTTCAGTTTGGAGCAGATGAAGAAATACTTTATGAAAACAAACCACATATTGGAACAGATGTGTTAAGTGGCGTTGTTAAAAATATGAGAGAGGAAATTATTCGACTTGGTGGAGAGGTATTGTTTGGCTCACAAGTAACAGATATTTCGGTTGAAAGTGGAAAAATCGCAGGAGTTTGTGTGAATGAAAACGAATGGATAAATACAAAAAATGTTGTTTTGGCAATTGGCCATAGCGCTAGGGATACGTTTCAAATGTTATGGGAGAAACAAGTACCGATGGAGGCAAAGCCATTTGCAGTAGGGATTCGTATTCAGCATAAACAATCGGTGATAAATACTTCTCAATACGGGAAATCAAACGTAGAACAATTAGGTGCAGCAAGTTATAAATTAACCAATCAAACATCTTCGGGAAGAGGTGTTTACTCATTTTGCATGTGCCCAGGTGGATATGTTGTAAATGCATCATCTGAAGAAGGGATGTTAGCAGTTAATGGAATGAGTTATCATGATCGAAGTGGCAATAATGCCAATAGTGCAATCATTGTGACAATAAGCCCAGATGAATTTTCTCAAAAAAGCCCTCTAGCTGGAGTGGAATTTCAGCGAGAGTTAGAAAAAAAAGCGTTTGCAAGTGCACATGGAAGTATTCCAATTCAACGTTATGGAGACTATAAAGTAGATAGGATGACACATGAATTAGGTAGTGTTTTACCAGAAGTAAAAGGTGCTTGGGCGTATGGAGACATCAGAAAATTATTTTCAGAAGAACTAAATGAAGCAATTATAGAATCAATGGAAGTGTTTGGCAGAAAGATAAAAGGATTTTCCGATGGAGATGCGTTGTTATGTGGGGTAGAGAGTCGAACATCTTCACCGATTAAGATTTGGAGGGAAGAAGATTTCCAGAGCCCGATAAAAGGATTATATCCATGTGGAGAGGGAGCTGGATATGCAGGTGGGATAACATCTGCAGCTATGGATGGAATTAAGGTTGCCGAAGCCATCGCCTTGACGTTTTCATGAAAAAAAGGTATGATTGATACGATAGAATTTAGGAGGATGAAGGGCAAATGTTAAATCGAGAAACCCTAAAAGATAAGAAAAGAATTGTAATAAAAATAGGTTCCTCCTCCCTTACACATACTAAAACTGGAGATTTAAATCTATTTAAAATAGAAAAATTGATTCGTATTTTGTGTGATTTGCGAGGTGAAGGAAAAGAAGTCGTATTAGTATCTTCTGGAGCAATTGCAGCAGGAAGACAAGCATTGGGTGCAAAAAAACCAGATACGCTAGCAAAGAAACAAGCATTTGCAGCAGTGGGACAAGCAAGACTTATGATGGTGTATCAGAAATTGTTTTCAGAATATAACTATACTGCAGCACAGATTTTATTAACTAAGAGCACAATGACTAACGACGCATCACGTTATAATGCACAAAACACATTTGAAGAATTACTACAACTAGGGGTAATACCGATTGTAAATGAAAATGACACCGTATCCACACATGAGATTCAATTTGGAGATAATGACCGATTATCAGCAATTGTATCTGCTTTGATTGGTGCAGATTTACTGATACTACTATCTGATATTGATGGTTTGTTTTCTGATGATCCTAATACGAATCCAGAAGCAAAATTTATTGATGTAGTACCAGAGATTTCAAATGAATATTTAGATATGGCAAAGTCAAGCTCCTCTAGTGACTTAGGGACTGGAGGAATGTCTACAAAGCTTGCAGCAGCAAGAATGGCAACAGATAGCGGTTGCGATATGATCATAGCAAATGGAAATAATGTTGAAGTTATTTATAACATTATGAGTGGAGAAAAGCATGGAACATTATTTCTCGCACATCCAAATATTGACTTTGACCTGCTAACATATATAGAACAGCAATATTAAAAGGAGAGTATCATGGAACAAAATAAATTAGATCGCATTAATGCCTTATATCATAAATCAAAAGCAGAAGGGCTGACGGAACAAGAACAAGAAGAACAAGCAACTCTTAGGAAAGAATATATTGAAGTGATTCGAAAAAATATGCGTTCCAATCTTAATTCAATTTCAATAAAAGAGGCAGATGGCACGATAACGGATTTGAAAAAGAAATTTGGAGAAAAGGAGTAATTATGGACCTACATGAAGTTGGAAAACGAGCAAAATCAGTAGCAACAATCTTAAATAGAATGACAATGAGTGATCGAGTGATGGCACTTGAATCTGCAGCAACGTCACTAGAAGAAGGAATTCCTGCAATCTTAATCGAAAATGAGAAGGATATGATAGCTGCACGTAACAACGGAATGAGCCAAGGTTTGTTAGACCGATTACTACTAAATGAAGATAGAATTCGTGTAATGGCAGAAGGAATTCGTCTTGTTGCAAAATTAGAAGATCCAGTAGGAGAGGTTGTTTCTATGAAACCAAGGCCTAATGGACTGTTAATAGGAGAAAAGCGAGTACCTCTTGGTGTTGTAGGAGTGATTTATGAGGCAAGACCAAATGTTACGGCAGATGTATTTGCTCTGTGCTTTAAAACAGGAAATGCAGTAGTATTAAAAGGTGGAAGTGATGCTCTCTATTCTAACATTGCAATTGTTCATTGGATTAAAAAAGGGTTATATAACGCTAAAAGTGAAACAGATGCAATTCAATTGATTGAGGATACTACTCGGGAAAATACAATAGCATTTATGAAATTAAATCAATATATTGATATATTGATTCCTCGTGGTGGAGCAGGGCTTATTAAAGCAGTCGTTGAAAATAGTACAATTCCTGTGATTGAAACTGGAACAGGAAATTGTCATATTTATGTAGATGATTCTGCAGATATGCAAATGGCATTAGATATTATTGAAAATGCGAAAACTCAAAGAATTGGTGTATGTAATGCCTGTGAATCACTAGTAATACATGAAAAAATCGCAACGAGTATACTACCAGAAATCGACCGAGTATTATCTAAATATTCAGTTGAAATTAGAGGATGTGAGCGTGCTTGTGAAATCATGCCAACATTTGTGGAAGCAAATGAGGAAGATTGGGGTAGAGAATATCTTGACTATAAAATTTCACTGAAAATTGTAGATGATTTGAGTGAAGGAATTGCACATATTAATCGATATAACACAAAGCATTCAGAAGCGATTATTACAAGTAGTTATGAAAATGCTAATCGATTTTTAGAAGAGATTGATGCAGCAGCAGTTTATGTAAATGCCTCTACAAGATTTACAGATGGTGCAGAATTCGGTTTTGGAGCTGAAGTTGGAATTAGTACACAAAAGCTACATGCGAGAGGTCCGATGGGATTAAAAGCGTTGACTACTACAAAATATATAATTTATGGTAGCGGACAAATCCGCTCATAAAATTTACTAAAATAGAAATATATAAATTAGATTAAAGGAAAAGTTATGGATCAAAGAAAAGAAACATTAGATAATTTGGCAAAAGGAATTCCAGTGACAGAACCAGAACGCCAACAATATTTTATTAAAGAATGTAAAGCTCTGTTAGATAAAAAGAAAGAAAAAACTGGTAAAAGTACTATGACCGCTTGCATTCAAACATTTGGGTGCCAGATGAATGCGAGAGACTCAGAAAAACTTCTTGGTATCCTACAGGCAGTAGGTTTTGAAGAGACAGATCAAGAAGA
>CAYJKD010000182.1:0-5569 GCA_964370595.1 uncultured Lachnospiraceae bacterium | reverse complement strand
CATGGATGTGTACATCACTGATTTGTGTTTTAAAGTACATTTCACTTCCTCCTCTGTCCATTATAGTTTCGAACCACCACTAGCAATTCCCGCAATAAACTGTCTCTGGAATATAAAGAACAACACTAACATTGGCACAACTGCAATCAACCCACCTGCCATAATTTGAGGATAATCTACGGTATGCTGTCCGATTAACAAACTTAATCCTGAAGATAATGTGTATTTTTCTGGCGTACTATTGATGATAAGTGGCCATATCAAATCTTTAAACACGGAAAGTGTTGTTAAGATCCCAAGAGAAATCAGTCCTGGTTTTACAAGTGGCAACAAAATGTAAAAATAGGTATGCCACTTTCCACACCCATCAAGCTCTGCAGACTCATCTAGAGATTTCGGTAAGGCTAAGAAAAATTGTCTTAGCAAAAATGTTCCAAAGGGACTAAACAATTTCGGCAACCACAATGCTGTTACTGTATTTACCAGTCCAATCTTAACCATAATGGAATAATGTGAGAGTAAAAATGTTTGGCTCGGTACCATCATTAGTGATAAGCATAAGATAAATAAAACATTTTTAAAGGCAAAATCTAGTCTTGCAAATGCGTATGCTGCCATGGAACAGACAAGAAGTTGTCCCAACACTGTTATCATGCACACAATAATTGTGTTTAGATAAAAGGAGGCAAAAGGAAATTCGCTTAATACAGCCTGAAAATTATCCAATGTAAACTGTTCTGGAAAAATCGTTATAGGCACCCGAATGCTCTCTTCATATGTTTTAAATGAAGTTAAAACCATCCACAAAAGTGGCGAAATCGTCGTTAGTACTCCAAAAAACAGCAATAAGTGAATCCCGATGTACTTTCTCTTCATATCTCATTCCCTCCTATTCGTAATGTACCCACTTCTTTTGCATCCCCATCTGCACCAGAGTCACAATCAGTATGACAACGAATAACACCATAGAAATCGAAGCCGCATACCCTTGCCGAAACTGCACAAATGCTTCTTCATAAAAGAAGGAAACAAGCGATCTTGATGCTGCAACTCCTCCACTTAGAGGAGGCATCATCATATAAATGAAATCGAAAATCTGGAATACACCAATTGTAATCGTTGTTGTTACAAAGAAAATTGTCGGAGTCAACAGCGGCAATGTAATCTTGAAAAAAGATTGAATATCACTTGCACCATCCACCTTAGCTGCTTCGTAGTAGCTGTTATCAATCCCTTGTAATCCAGCAAGTAAAATTATCATTTGATAACCTACATTCGACCAAACTAATACAGCTGATATTGATGGAATCACATACAATGGATCCGAAAGCCAAGCAATCGGTTCCATTTGGAATGCTGATAATATTACATTAAACAAACCGAATTGATAGTTAAACAACCACCGAAACAATAAACTAATTGCTGCTGGTAATACAATTGCTGGAACAAAGAGTAAGGTCCGATAGATTCCCTTTCCTCTGATATTGGTATTGATAAGTTGTGCCATTAGGATTCCAAATATTACAATAACAGGAACACAAAGAATTACATATTCTACTGTATTTACTAAGGTATCTACAAGTTTTTCCTCTTGTAATAGTTTCGTATAGTTATCTAACCCAATTATTTTAGGAACACCAAAGGAAGATTTATTCGTAAAGCTAAAGTATATATTCTGAAAGAAGGACCCAAAGAAAAATACAATCAATCCTAAAAACAACGGTGCTATAAACAAAAATCCTGCAATATTTTCTGATCGTTTTCTTTTACTTACTTTCATTCATACATTCTCCATTCTATCGATATAGTATTGTACCTTACTACCAAAGAGAATTAATCTCCTCTGTTAATCGTTGTAGTCCTTCTTCAGGCGAGAACTCCCCTGAGAAAATACGACCTGAATATTCTGTAATGATTGGATAAACCAAAGCCGATACATCATTGTATCCTGCAAAGAATGCTTTTGCAGCAATATCAGAAACAATCGATACATCGATGTTTTGTGTGCTGTAATGCTCTTGTTCTGCTACTAGCGCTGGAATATCAATCCCTGCTTCAGCTTGCATCTGATTAGAGGTTTCTCCTCCTAAAAATTCAATAAATCTCCAAGCGGCATCCTTGTTCTCAGTTGCTGCATTCATCGTGAAGCTTAAGCCTGATAACATAGAACTGTTATTATCCCCGCGTTTTGGTTGTTGGTATAAAACAATATCTTGCGCAAAACTCAATTTATCAAATTGACTAATTAGCCATGTTCCACCAAAATAAATTCCAGCTTTTTCAGAAGCAAACAATTCACTACCTGGAGTATCTGAAAGTATAGTATAAGAAGCCATAATTTCAGCTTCCCATAAGCTCAACATGTCATTATAACCCTTTTGTGCATCTGGATTGGCATAGGCTGGTGCTGGAGGTGTTGTGCTGTTATCCCATGGTTCTACACCATCTTGATAAGTAAAGTTTTGAATGGTGCTCTGTGGACTTAATTCCATAGCCACTGCATATTCTGTACCTGAACCTGCAGCAATGGCATCACGAAGTTCTGCTCCTTTTGTAACCAACTCTGCCCAGTCCCAATCTTCACTTGGAAGTTCTACTTCATATTTTTCAAAAATCGCAGTATTGATAAATACTGGAATCACATCCATACCTTTAGGCATTCCATATACAACGCCTTCATTAGAGCTCAGTGATACACATGCATCTGCATATCCACTCATATCAATTCCAGCTGCTGCAATATAATCAGTCAAAGGTTCAATTACACCTGCCTCTGCATATTTAGGTAAATATGTATTCATCCAAATAACATCTGCTGCTTGACCACCTGTCAATGCTGCATCTAACTTAGTCCAATACTGAGCCCATGGAGTTAACTGAATCTCAACATCAATATCTGGGTTTTCACTTTCAAACACCTTGGCAATCTCTTCATAGACAGGAGCCTGATTCTCATCCCATAGTGAAAATGTGATCGTTGTAACTTCTCCACTTGGAACTTCCGATACTTTTGCTTCTGTAGCTTCCCCAGCAGTAGTAGCTTCCGTACTAGCCCCACCCTCGTTTGAAGAACCACTACATCCTGAAACAGAAAGCAACACCATAACCAATGCTAAACTTGTTGAAACAATTTTCTTAATTTTCATAACTCCCTCTCCTTTATTCTGAAATTTTCTATTAAATTACCTATTTTTATCATATAACATGTATATTTATTTGTCAATATACAAGAAATATTTAGTCATTATTTACTATTTTTTCAATGTTTGATTTCACAATATGTTTCATTCCAAATTTTATTTTTGTTTCATTTTTCCAAAATCTCTTATAGATTAGTTGATTTTATCCTTTATTTCCGATAATTTATCGATTATTTTTTATATATTGAATTTTGTTTCAGAAACATCATTTCACTATCTCCGTTACCACTTTTTACTCTATTTTTTGTACAAATAGTCAATAAATCTTCCAATCATTGACACTTATATCAATATTATATATAATTAATTATATATTTTCAGTGCATGGAGGTAAATGGATGACTGTTCGTGAAATTGCAAAACTCGCTGGTGTTTCACCTGCTACTGTTTCAAGATATTTAACTGGTTCTGAAAATGTTAGTATCAAAGTTGCAACAAAAATTGATGCTATTATCGGTAAAAAATCCCTTACAAACAAACGAACCCAAAAGAAAAATCGAAATAGAAAAAATATAGGTATCTTAATTCAAGATTACAAACTAGGATTTTACCAACAAGTCTTAGCAGAAGTTATCAACCAGATGGAGCACTTTAATCTAGATATTATTTTCTTAGTGAAAAACGACATTGACAAGTATGGAATGGAGTATGTAGCAAGAAAAACCAATATTTCTGGAATGATATTTTTAGAAGAAGAGATCAATCGTAGCATTATTATGGATCTAAACAAATTAAATATTACAGTTGTATATTGTGGGTGTAATTCACTGGAGAACTCTGGTGTTAAAGTTCATATTGATGACTTATCAGCTGCCTATGAAGGAACCAAGTACCTAATATCCTTGGGACATCAAAAAATCAAGTTTTTATCAGATTTCCCTCATTCCATCAGCTCTGGATTCAAAAGAATCACCGGTTGTAGAAAAGCATTAGAAGAATATCATATTAACTTCGACGAAGCCAATATGGTAAAATACTCATCACTCAGTTATGAAGACGGCTACGCCAACACGCAATCAATTCTTAAAGAAGATGACAACTTCACTGCTATCTTTGCTTTCAGTGATGACATGGCAGCTGGCTCTATCGCAGCCTTATTGGATAATGGAAAGCGAGTGCCTGAGGATATCTCTGTGCTTGGATTCGATAACACAGAAATTTCAAGTAAGTTTCGCCCTGCCATTACCACGGTATCTCAACCCATTAAAGACATCGTAATCCATTGTCTCAATACATTAGAAAATTCAGAAGTTTTGTCCAATTGTAATGAAATCATATTGAATTATCAAATAGTAGAGAGATATAGTTGTAAGAACCTACCATAAACAATTGTTTAACAAAAAAGAAAGAGGGAAATGATATATCTCCTCACTAACATAAGTTATAAAATATAAAGAAAACTAGAACTGATTCTTTAATTGGTTCTAGTTTTTTATCTTAATATATGTAGTTCCGTAATTTAAATTACAGAAAAGGAATTAAAAGTATGCTATAATTAGTTAGTGTTATCTAACTAATGTCAAATTTTAACTAAAGGAGGTTTTTCATATTATATACAATGAAGTATTGAAACTAGAAAATCTTATAAATATAAGAAAATTTCAAATTGTTAGTAAAAAAATAGTACAAAGCAACGATATTAATTTATCTTTATTTTCATTTGATAAGGATGAAAGTGTAAGCGAGCAATCGAATAGTGAGGATATTATAATCATTGTGTTAAGCGGAAAAGTAGGGGTAATTAGCACAGAAGAATTTATTGCAGGCAAAGATGAAGTTTTAGCAATACCAAAAAACACATTACATCGAGTATTTTCGATAGAAGAAAGCAAAGTAATACAACTTAGTTTCGTTACAGATGAAGGAGATTTAGAGATGAACAATTTTATAAACAAAGTAACGCATAGAGAAATTTTAAACCTAGCTGATTTAGTAGAGTACGAAGAAGGTGGTGTAACAAGCATAGCGTTGGTTCAAAGAAATAGCTTAACCTTAACTATTTTAGCATTTGACAAAGGACAAAGCATTGCTTCCCATAGTTCAAATGGCGATGCACTGGTTCAAGCTTTAGTAGGAAGTGTAACCATAAACATTGATGGCAAAGATTATGAATTAAAAGCAGGCGAGAGTATTGTTATGCCAGCAAATACGCCTCATGCTTTAACTGCAAAAGAAAAATTCAAAATGATGCTTACCGTTGTTAAACCATTATAAAAGATTATAAGAGGATTATTTGAGTGAAAAACATTACACGTTCAATTATTTTTAAGAATTTATCTCAAGAAGATATTAAAATTGTTATGGAGTGGAAATCCCTGAAACAGCTGACCTGATGCAAGGTATCGGTGTTCCTGCTGTTGCTTTTCAAA
>CAYJKD010000181.1:823-5570 GCA_964370595.1 uncultured Lachnospiraceae bacterium | reverse complement strand
ATTACAGCTGTAAAACTTCCATAGATATCTAGTCCTCGTAACAAGAAGAATAAGGATGCAATCTGCAAAGTCAAGGTTAAACCAAATATAAAATAATAGTAAAGACCTTTGCACAACGTATCATTTCTTCTAGATATTACAATCCCTGCAATCCCACCAAATAGTAGAGAAATAAATGTAACAGGTATGGTAATGATTGCACTGTTTTGATATCCTAGTAAAATTTTTCCAGATTCTAACACATAACTATAATTGGAAAATAACCACTGGGAAGGAAGTTGTAAGTTAAACATTGCTGCTTCTGGTTGTGACTTAAAGGATCCTAAAATCATCATGACTAGAGGAACCATGTATATAACTCCTATGATAGCAAATATAGTGCCCAAGATAAAGTCTAATTTTTTTGTTTTTTTACTCATTATATTTCTACCTCTCGTTTTGCAAAAAAGTGATTCATACTAAATGATAATGCTACAACGATGATTGCTAAAATAATAGATCCTGCAGAAGATTCTCCAAGTAACCCTAAACTAAACGACTGATAAGTAAAGGTTGATAATACCTGTGTGTCAAATCCAGGTCCTCCATTGGTCAGTACATAGATCACATCAAACACCTTCAGCCCTCCTGCTACACTTAAAGTAATAACTACAGTAAGGGATGGCATAAGAAGTGGAATGGTAATATGTTTAAACTGCTCCCATTTTGTTGCACCTTCAATGTTAGCAGATTCGTAATAATCTTTTGAAATCGCTTGCAATCCTGCAATAAAAATAAACATATTAAACCCAGCCCACATCCACGTTTCTACTAGGACTACACTAGTCATAGCTGTAGCATAGGATGCAAGCCAATCCTGAGTCAAGGATTCCATACCTAAAAATTGCAATGCTTGGTTTAATAATCCCTCATTGGCTAAAATAGATTTAAACAACACACCTACAACTGTAATACTAATTACGCAAGGAGCATAGTAAACCATTCGAAGCAGATTACATCCTTTAAAGGATCGTGATAGCACCAGTGCTAACAATAGCCCTACAGAAGTTTTCAAAATCGTGGTACCAAATGCAAACAACAGCGTATTACCAATAGAACGAATAAACACCTCATCTTGAATCAATTCTAGGTAATTTTTCAGTCCTGTGAATTCTGGAGCAAACATTCTTTCAATATTCCAGTCGGTAAAAGAAAGGGAAAAACTGATTATAATCGGTACAATTGCAAATACTGTATAGATAATCAGTGCAGGTACAATTGCCAACAAGGGATAATAGTTTTTAGTTTTTTTCTGTTTCATATGAGTCTCCATTTCTCAAAAAGCAGCGATGCAGATAACACTGCACGCTGCTTTCTTCTTAATCATTAATTCCAGCCTTCTGCTTTTTTCTCTGTCATAAATTTATCTACATCTTCTTGGAAACGATCCATCACTGCTGCGCCATCCATCTCGCCTTTTGCTGGTGCATCTAAGAAGTATACCCACAGTGTATTGCCAAATAATGGTTGTAAGGTATCAATATATTGATTCATCTGTGCAACTACTTTTCCCTCGTTTACATATTGATTATAAATCTCTGGAATTGCAGGATTCATTTGCTCCTCATTTCCATTGATTCCTTCAAAGTTAGGGAATCCAGGACGTTTTGCAAAATATAGATCTCCATACTCTGGAGTGCTAAATAAGTTGAAAACTTTTTCTATGGTTTCAATATTTTCTGTCTCGTTGGATACAGCAAGCCCCATTGCAGTAGGTAGGTAAGCTAATACATCATTCTGGTCATATCCAACTGGTGGGTTGAAAATTGTTAAATTTGCATCTGGGTAGGATTCTTCAATTGATGTTAATATTCCAGTTGCTCCATAAATCATTGCAATCTCTCCACTTGCTAATCTGCCAAGAATCTCATCATAGCTTACGGTTAAATAATCTTCATTTACATATCCACGATTGAATAATTCTAAATATTCATCTACCACTGCTGCCATCTCTGGATAGTCGCTAAACTTCTTTTGATTGGTTAAAATTTGATCTGCAAAATCTAAACACGCCTCTTCTGTTCCTAATGCTCTTGAAAACCCTGAAGTCATCCAAATCTGTGGAACCCATGTATCAGATGGCATTGCAATTGGAGTTACACCATTGGCTTTCAATGTGTCGCAAATTGCATAAAATTCATCTAATGTTTTTGGTAGTTCTGTAATGCCATTTGCTTCAAATACATCTTTATTATAAATCAAACCTTGGTATCCATCGGAAGATTCAAACACATAACCATAATTTTTTCCATTATATTCGCTAAGTTCTGGTGCAATCACTTTACTGCTCCATTCTTGATCATCAAGTGGAACAAAAAACTTCTCTGGATCTACTGCTGCAAAGATGTCTTTAAACTGATATGCAATTAAATCTGGTGCTTCATTTGCATTTAGTTGCATCTTCAACAAGTTATCGTATTGGTCATCTGGAACTACTTGAAAGTCAATCACAATATTTTCATCCGTTTCTAGCTTTGCAACCATGTCTTGAAGTCCTGAATACCATCTAGATTGTTGTACCATACCTGTAAGCTCTACTCGCTCTTTCTCTTCTCCCTCACTTACTGGAGCTTGCGTTGTTCCCTCTGCTTGAGTTCCTTCTGTTTGTGGTGCTTCTGTTTGCTCTGTTGTAGGTGCACTGCATGCCACTAGTGATACCATTGTTGCAAGCCCTACGCAACCTACACTTAGTTGTTTCCATAATTTTCTCATATACATTTCTCCCTTTGTTTTGATGTGTTTAGTATAAACCACTCTGACATGCAATAAAATGTGATATTTTAAAAATGTACATGTAATATTGTAAAATCCATAAAGCTTTATACAAAAAGGGTTGTATCGAATCTTTATCGATACAACCCAAACGTTCTTAATTATTATATACACCTACAATCTCTTAATCCCATCCATTGCTAAATCAGAGCGCTCGCACTCACTGGCAGACATCGTAATCTGATAGCAGTACTCACTTCCTTTCATATGCTCTGACGCATAGCTGATCCCATTGGTTCTTTCATCCAAAAACGGTTTATCAATCTGATTGGGATCCCCTAAGAGAATAATTTTCGTTCCTTTTCCTGCTCTTGTGATAATTCCCTTCACTTGATTGGGGGTCATATTCTGTGCCTCGTCTATGATTAGATACGTATTGATAATAGAGCGTCCACGGATAAAATTAAGTGCCTCTGCTTGAATGATTCCACGTTCAAAGAGTTCATCTAACTTATCTTTTAATTCATCTTCGTTTTTAAATCGCTCTTGCTCATCAGAATCTACCAGTATTTCTAAATTATCCATAATTGGTCGCAGTAGTGGAGATATCTTTTCTTGTTCATCTCCCGGAAGGTATCCTATATCCGTATCAAACTGGGCATTGGGACGGCAAATCAAGATTCTTCGGTATTCTCCCTTATTCTGATTTAGCAATTTTTCCAGCCCTACTGCTAGGGAATAAAATGTTTTCGCAGTCCCTGCCATTCCTTTTACAATCACAAGTGGAGCTTTTTCATAGGGAAGCATAAGTGCTTCTTGTAGAAAATACTGTCCTACGTTTCTAGGGGTAATTCCAAATGGAGCTTTTTTTGCATATTCTAAAGGAACTACCTTAGTTCCCTCTACGCGACCTAATTGTGTTTTTTTACCAGATTGATCTGCTTGTATCATTACAAACTGATTTTCTACAAATTCTGGAGTGGTAATATTTCCATGCTCATCCGATAGATAGAGTACTGACCTGTCAATTCCTCTCTTCTTAAATTCTTTAAAAGCTAATTCTGGTGCATAACACGCCATTCTTCCTGTATACTGTAATTTTCCATCTCCTACTTGCTCAGTTGTAAAGTCCTCCGAACAAATCCCCATCATCTGTGCTTTCAATCGCAGTACAATGTCTTTTGTAACCAGAATTACTTGTTCTTCACGCTCCATATATGATTTGCATACCTTTAATATTCGATTATCACTTTTATCCGCCATAAAAAAATCTGGCAATTCTATATTGATACAATTTTTTTCTATTTGGATCCATCCATCCCCATTTAAAGGAACCCCTTCCAATAAATCTCCCCTATGTCTTAAATTTTCCAATTTTCGAATTACTTCCCGAGCATTTGATCCCTTTTCACCCTCAGACTTCTTTAAGGAATCTAGTTCTTCTAGGATAACAATCGGCAACACTACTTTATTATTTTGAAAACATTCTAAAGCATATGGAGCTTGAATCAAAACATTGGTATCTAACACATAAGTTTTTCTTAACATACATCCACCAACTTTCCTTTTTTTCAACTATATGAAATCCTTATTTAAAGAAAGTCATATCTATGTCAAATGTATGTAAATTTTTCTATTATTTCAATCTCCCTTTCGTCACATGAATCTAACAACTTATTCCAGCTTCATTTTAATATTAGTAAATCATTCTTTTAGTCATCCCACCATCAATTACGATATTCGCTCCATTGATAAAGTCATTTTCCTCATCCGCTAAAAATAAGCACATATTTGTAATATCTCGTGGTTTTCCAACTCGATTAGAAGGATGTATCTCGTGATCTCTTTGTTCAAGTTCTTTCCAATATCCCACATGAATAAACCCAGGGCTGATAGCATTAACCGTAATTGGTGTTCCTTTAAGTGATACGCATAATGAATTTGTAAGCGACACAATTCCTCCTTTACTCATACCATAAAGCTCCCAATCTTCCAT
>CAYJKD010000181.1:0-813 GCA_964370595.1 uncultured Lachnospiraceae bacterium | reverse complement strand
ATATTTTGATGCCATCTTGTAGATGAAATATTAATAATTCTTCCGTAATTCTCACCTTGGTTCAGTTCAATGAATTTTTTAGAACAAAGAAATGCTCCTCGCAAGTTCGTATCTAAAACTTTATTATATTCTTCAAGTGACACCTCTAATATATTTTTTACAAACATTGCAACTGCACCATTATTGATTAAAATATGTACTTTACCATACGTTTCCTTTATTACCTCAAAGGCTTTTTCAATAGATTCTGGATTGGACAAATCTGTCTTTATATAATGGACATACTCCTCTTTGCATTCTGCAATGTCAAGCACAACTACTTTATATCCTTTTTGAGCAAATTGCTCTGCCATATCAAAACCAAGACCGTTTGTACCACCAGTTATAATACAAACCTTCATACAATTCCTCCTTCAATACTCCAATAATATTTAATTACTCATGTTATACATTATAGCATACTTGTAATATGGCATCAATGAAACAAGGTTAAGAGGTTTTTCCAAGAAAAAGGTAGGACTATAAATCTAACTAGAGCCTATAAAGTGGTCGAATCTGACCACTTTATAGGCTCTTCTCTTTAATAATAGACTCCTACTCACTTAAATTATATATTGACTAATTGCATTAAAGATATATCCGATTATTCCTTACACTAGCTCCATTATTTCATTTTCTTTGCTAAGTTTTGAGGCCGAATTTCACTTTGTTCAACAAATAATTATTTATTGCGCGAGGAAAGTTTAAACACAGATACAAGATCCGAAAGTCCTCTAGATTGAGCAGAAAGATGTGTACCTGTAGACGCACTTT
>CAYJKD010000180.1:0-5624 GCA_964370595.1 uncultured Lachnospiraceae bacterium | reverse complement strand
AGTTTTTATATCAACATAGAGAATATGAATTTTAGGAGGATGGTATTATATGACAATTTTAGTAGAAAAAATATGTGAATACATGAGAGAAAAGCAATTAGGCGAGGCATCTGGCCATGATTGGTGGCATACGAAGCGAGTGTATGAGATGGCAATGTATTTATGTGATGCTCAAACAGAAGAGGTTAACAAAGAAGTGGTTGCCCTAGGTGCATTACTCCACGATATCGAAGATTGGAAGTTTAATGATGGCGATGAGACTGCTGGTCCAAGAGCTGCACGAAACCTACTGCAAGAATTAAATGCAAGTGAAGATATGATTAAACAGATTGAAAAGATAATTATTGATTTATCGTTTAAAGGTGGAAAAAATCAAATAAAAATGGATACCATGGAAGGGATGATTGTTCAAGATGCAGATAGGTTAGACGCTGTAGGTGCGGTTGGTATTGCACGATGTTTTGCAACAGGAGCTATTTTTGGAAATGAAGTTTTTAATCCTGAAACAGAGGCAAGAGTAGCTATTACTAAGGAACAGTATAGTGATAAAAAAGGAACTGCGATTAATCATTTTTTTGAAAAATTATTTAAGCTTAAAGATTTGTATAATACAAAGGCGGCAAGAGATATAGGGTTAGAAAGACATGAATATTTAAAATCTTATATCAGACAATTTTTACAAGATTGCAATGCAACAGATACACAACAATACAAATTATTAGATGAAGTTTAGGAGGATTTGAAAATGAAAAAATTAGTATCATTATTAGCAGTTACAACTTTATGTTTTGGGATGCTTACAGGATGTGGTAGTTCTACAGAAACAGCTGGATCTGATGATGAGCTTAAGGTTGCAATGGTTGCAGCAGGTGTGTTTGGAGATCAAGGGATGAATGATGCATTGCTAAATGGAATGAATCTGTTTACAGAAGAGACTGGGGTGGAAGTTACATCAGTTGAAGTTACTGAGTTCTCAGATCACGAGATCAATGCTAGAAACTTTGCAGAACAAGGATATGACTTGATCGTCATGGGTGGTCCTGTATCAGAAGTTATGCCTGGAATTGTTGAGGCATTTCCAGACACACACTTTATCTTAATAAAAGGTACAATTGAAGATGCACCGAATGTTACATCGATTCAATTTGATGAAGCTCAGCCTTCATTCTTAGGAGGCGCATTTGCAGTACTTATGAGTGAGCATCTAGGAGGAGAAAAATCTGCTGGATGGGTAGGCGGAGCTAGAATCCCAGATTTAGAAAAAGCTCGATATGCATTTGTAGCAGGTTCTGAGTATGTTGGTGGAAAAACAGACGTCATTTATGTAGGTGATTTTACAGATATTGCAAAGGGGAAAGAGATAGCACTTCAAATGTATAATAGTGGATCAAAGATAGTGCAGGGGTATGCCGGTGCAGCTTCTACTGGCGTATATCAGGCATCAGAATCACTTGATGACACTTACTATGCTATGGGTTCAGCAACTGGGCAATTCCATATGTCTCCTAAAATTATGACCTCAGTTGTAGTTAATTATGATGAAGCATTGAGTAAGTTGATGACAACATTTGTAAATGAAGGTTCTATTGATAGTGGCGTTATTGTATCCAATGTAGAAACAGGTGGAACTGGAATTAAGTATTCTCCTGATTTAGAGTCAAAAGTTCCTCAAGAGATTAAGGATCAAATTTCAGACTTAGAAACAAAAATCATTAGTGGAGATATTGTAGTTCCTACAACAGAAGAAGAATATAATGCATTTAACAAATAAATGCTGATTTCATAGGAGGGGTCATGGAAAAAGCAGTTGTTATGAAAAGCATTACCAAACGATTTGGTAAAGTGATTGCAAATGATAAAGTGGATTTAGAAATATACAAAGGTGAAGTTTTAGCATTAGTTGGGGAAAATGGAGCTGGAAAAACTACGCTTATGAACGTGCTATATGGTCTTTATGTTCCTAATGAGGGCGAGCTGATTGTTTTTGATAAAAAAGTCAAGTTGAAAAATGCTCTTGATGCAATTCGAATGGGAATTGGGATGGTACATCAACATTTTATGTTGATTCCAAGGATGACTGTAATAGAAAATATTGTCCTAGGAATCGAGACAAAAAAGGGCCCTTTTTTTGATAAAGAGGAAGCGATCAAAAGAGCAACAGAAGTGTGTGAAAAATACAAACTTAATATTGATTTAAATGCAAAAGTATCAGATATATCCCTAGGGATGCAGCAGCGTGTAGAAATTATTAAAATATTATATCGTGGAGCTGACATTATAATTCTAGACGAACCGACTGCTGTTTTGACTCCTCAAGAAATCGATGAATTAGGCGAGATTTTAAAAAGTTTAAAAAATATGGGGAAAACTATTATCATCATTACTCATAAGATGGAAGAAATCTTAGCTTTTAGTGATCGAGTTTCTGTATTAAGGCAGGGGAAAAATGCTGGAGAGCTTATTACAAAAGATACAGATGAAAAAGAAATTACTAGATTAATGGTTGGAAAAGATGTTCACTTAGGTGGGCATAAAGAACAAACAGATTTTGATGGAAATGTGTTAGAAGTACAAGGGCTTTCTCTTAAGGAAAAGGGAAAAGATATTTTAAAAGATATTTCCTTTTCCTTAAAGAAGGGTGAAATCTTAGGGATTGCAGGAATTGATGGAAGTGGACAAACAGAGTTGTTAGAAGTTTTAGCTGGTGTTAAGAAAAATACGAGTGGAACGATTCATTACTTAAATGAGAACATAGATAAATCTAGCATTCAAGAGCGAAAAGATAAGGGAGTCTGTTTTGTTCCTAGAGACAGACATAGAGATGGATTAGTATTAGATATGTCGATTGAAGAAAATTTGATTCTAGGATTTCAAAAGAACAAACAGTTTTTAAAAACAAATAATATTCTTAATTTTAAGTCAATGCATGGGAATGCATTAGATAAAATCAAAGCGTATGATATTCGTTGTTCGTCAGAAAAACAACTAGCAGGTACGCTTTCAGGTGGGAATCAACAAAAAGTAATTATAGCAAGAGAAATATCAGAGGATACCAATGTAATTTTAGCGGATCAACCAACGAGAGGTATTGATGTTGGAGCAATCGAATTTATTCATAATACTTTAACGAAAAAAAGAAATGCTGGCTGTGCAGTTATTATTACTTCTCTTGAGCTAACTGAGGTTATGTCACTTGCAGATAGAATTGCTGTTATGAATCAAGGGAAAATCGTAGACATTATAAGTTCCTCAGATGCAACAAGAGATAAAATTGGTGAGCTTATGGTTTCAAAAATATAAGGAGGGCATTATGGACAAAAGTAAATTATCAAATATATTAATGCCAATAACTCTAATTGTGGCATCGTTTTTCTTAGCTGGTATACTTATTGTAAGTACTGGAAAAAATCCTATAGAGGCTTACTCTGCATTGATATCAGGCGCCTTTGGGAGTGCATCGTCGATTATTATAACAATCAATAAGGCAATTCCAATCTGTTTAAGTGCATTTGCAGTATCCATGTCCTTAAAAGGTGGTGTTTTTAATATAGGTGTAGAAGGGCAGTTCCTAATGGGGGCTTCAGTAGCAACTATAGCTGGTATTTATATTGAAGGTTTACCAAGTATTATACATATTCCGCTAGCGTTAGTGATTGGTGCTATTGCAGGCGGAATATGGAGTATGATTCCTGCTGTACTTTTTGTGAAGAGAGGAATTAGCTTACTAGTTATCCATCTTTTGATGAATTCTGTTGCAACATTTATCTTACAGTATTTTGTATTAGATTTGTTTGCATCAAGCAATGCTTTAGTTCCTTCTACAGAATCTGTACTGGCTAGTGCAATGTTACCATTCATTGTGACAAGTCCAAATGAATTGTCAATTGCTATTGTAATTGTGATTGTCATTGCTGCTTTATTGCATTTTTATTATACAAAAACCCGTCAAGGCTATGAATTAAAAGCAGTTGGACTAAATAAGCAAGCAGCATTTGTTAGTGGCATCAATACTAAAAAATATGTTTTCTTAGCATTGGTATTAGGTGGTGCAATTGCAGGAATTGGTGGTGGACTTGAAATTTTAGGAAATCATCATAGACTTTATACAGACTTTTCTCCAGGATATGGATATGATGGGATTCCAATTGCACTATTATCAAGAGGAAATCCATACATAGCACTAATTGGAAGTTTATTATTTGGAGCTCTTCGTGCAGGCTCAATCAACATGCGAGCAATGTCAGGAGTTTCAGACGAAATAGTTTCAGTAATTCAAGGCGTGCTAATTCTATTTATTAGCTGTCAGTATATTGTCAAATTCATGATTGATAAGAAACTGTTTGCAAAGGGGGATAAGTAATGGACAATGGTATAGTATTTTTAATGTTACTTTCGGTTGTAAGACTTTCAGCACCTATATTTATTGCAGGAATTGGAAATATGTATTGTGAAAGAGTTGGAATTTTGAATTTAGGTTCGGAAGGAATGATGTTATTTGGAGCTTTCTTTGCAGTTTTAGGCTCTTATTATACTGGTAATCCTTGGATCGGAGTAGGTTGTGGTTTGTTAGCTGGTTTGATTATTGGTGCACTATATGGCTTACTATGTTCAGAATTTGGTGGAATACATGCAATTGCAGGATTAGGTCTTAACCTTTTTGCAGGAGGAATAACAACTTTTTTATGTATCGCTTTTTTTAAGTCAACAATATCTCCAAGCGTTCCTAATTTAGCAACAAGTGATCTATTAGCTGGAATTCCTATCATAGGTGGTTTTTTAAGTGAACTATCACCTATTGTGTACATAGGTATAGTCATTGCTAGTCTTTCCTATGCTGTTATATATAAAACACCTTTTGGACTTCGTATCATTGCAGTTGGTGATAATCCTAAAGTTGTTGAAACAGCAGGAATCAATGTTTGGAAGATAAAATTAACAGGAGCTATTATTTGTGGGGTAATCTGTGGATTAGCTGGATCCTACATGGCACTAGGACAACTTGACCGATTTGTCATGAATATGATAAGTGGAAAAGGAATGCTTGCAGTAATTGCAGTAAAAATGGGAAAATGGAACCCAATTGGTATCATGGGAACAGCGCTTCTACTAGGACTATTTGATGCGTTGCAGTTACAAATGCAAATGGGAGGAGTTCCCTTACCACCAGAGATTATTCAAATTATTCCTTTTGTTGCAGGTATAATTGTTCTTGCTCTTCAGACTTCAACAGATGCAAGACCGAAAGCACTAGAGTCTATTTATCTTAAAAACAAGTATAAACAGATCTAGAAATCAGAATATAAATAGTTAGAATGTTGAAAAGAAAAACAAAAACATATGGAGTAGATGTGAAGGGTAAAAATAAATTTTCCCCTTGTCATTAGTGATTTCACTTTTGCAAGCAAATGAAATCATTACGCTCAATTATTGAAAGGAGTATCATAACTATGTCAAACGGGACAGCACATAATAGTGCAAAAAAAGGGGAAATTGCAAAGGTTGTTATAATGCCAGGGGATCCACTTCGTGCTAAGCTAATTGCCGAGACCTATTTAGAGAATGTGGTTTGTTATAATACAGTGAGAAATATTTTAGGATATACAGGAACATATAAGGGAATTCGG
>CAYJKD010000179.1:0-5711 GCA_964370595.1 uncultured Lachnospiraceae bacterium | reverse complement strand
TCTCCCCAGTTTTAAGCATTAACGAATCTCCAAAAATTCTGAGTAATTGCATCATCTATCACTGATTCTTCTATATCTCTAACTGTTGCTATTGTTTTTCGTGTTTGCTCTAAGCTACTTAAAATACAATCTGGATGGCACATATCTACAACTGTAGAATTTTCTTCATGTGCCCATGTAACAGCACTCATACCATCTGTTTCAATTAATAGGCGCTCAAGAGGTATCTGCTTTGCTACTTGTTGCACAATTGGATTCCAAAAAACATCTGGTCCAATCGAAAAATAGCAATCTAGCTTTATATATTCCTCTAGATAGTTCTTATCTGCATACCAGTGAACCAAATAGCGATTTGGATAGGAAGCAATAATTTCCACAATCTCTTTTTCTTTTCCTTTTGTGTGTAAAATTACAGGTTTTTTCTCTCTACTTCCATAGGTAATCTGTTGGATAAATCGTGTTCTTTGCACTTCTTCTGGCACATTACTCCAAACATTATCCATTCCAATTTCACCTATAATATCACACTGCTCGAAAAACTGCTCAAAATCAACAAACTGATACTGGTCTGCATGCCAAGGATGAATTCCATAAGAAGGTATCAAAATTTCCTTATTAGATTCTTCCTCTCGCAGCATTTGAATTTGCCTAATTTCTTCTGGAGTTGCTCCATTAATAATCGTAGGAATCCTTTTTATTAACCGTTCCTCTACTTCTTCTTTTGTACCAATGTGTGCATGAGCATCTGGTAAGTTCTTTAATATCACGACTACTCAATTCCCTTTCTGCTACTAATTTTACGAAAAATTTCTTGACGAAGTGTTCCCTGATCGTATAGCCACTCTCGTGTCCTATTACTTTCCTTTATCTTAATTTCACTTCCAATTTTTCCTGTATTAGGGTCCAAGATTAAAATACGATCTGACAGATATATCGCTTCATCCATATCATGGGTAACTAATAGAACGGTTTGATTTAATTTCTTTCTAACACTTAAGAGCCAATCTTGCATCTCTCCACGAGTCATCACATCAAGCGCTCCAAATGGCTCATCTAATAACAAAATATCAGCTTTACAAAGAAGGGTTCTAAGAAAGGCTGCACGTTGCCGCATTCCACCTGATAAAGTACTCGGATATTCGTGCTCATATCCTTCTAGACCAAAACTTGCAAAGTGCTTCAACGCCTCCTCTCTCCCTTCTTTTTTCTTTCCTTTCACATCATAAGAAAGACATACATTATCAAGAATCGTTTTCCAAGGAAATAGTAAGTCATTTTGAGGCATATATGCAAAATGTTGTGTAATCCCTTTTACAACTTCATTTTCAACTAGAATCTCTCCTTCAATTGGGTCAATTACTCCTGTCAACAATTTTAAAATTGTTGACTTTCCGCATCCTGATGGGCCTAGTAAACTAACAAATTCTCCCTCTTCCAATGAAAAATTCATTCCATTTAATATATTTTTATTCTCATAAAAAAATCTTAAATCTGATATTCTTAACTTCATAAAACACTCCTTATTTCTTACTGTGGTAAGAATTCATTTGTATAACAATCTGATGCCGAAATTGCATGATCAATCATTCCATATTCAACCATAAAATCCGTATAGTTATCCCATACTTCATCTTTCATCACACCCCAAGAATCTGCATCTTCCATATATTTTTCAGCTAAATAACTTTGAGACATTGTTAACATTTCAATCGAATAATCTGGTGCATAAATCTGAAGAATTTTTGCACTCTCTTCTGGATTTTCGATTGCAAACTCATATCCTTTTTGTGTAGCGCTTAGAAATTTCTTTGCCATTTCTGGATTTTCCTCTAACACTTTGTTACTGGATATAATTACTGGAGTATAATAATCAAGCCTTTCATCTAATTGACGTAGTTCCATATAGTTGACAGGAAAATCATTTTGTTGAGCTTTTACCATATCCCATCCTTCATAAAACCAAAGAATATCAACACGCTCTTTCAATGCTTCAAATCCAGAACCATCAGAAATTACCATTTCTAATTTAGAAAAGTCAGCACCTTCCTTTGCCATTACGGCACGAAGAACTGCTTCTTCTCCTGGACCACCCCATCCTGCATATATTTTGCCTTCAAAATCTTTTGGCGAGGTAATGTTTTTATCTGCATAAGTTGCAAATCCAGATGTATTATGCTGTATAATTGTAGCAATTGCCTTAATAGGCAATGGTTCTTCACTCGTAAGGGCCATTGTAACATCCTCTTGGTAACTAATTCCAAAATCGCCTTTTCCAACAGCTATTAATGTTGCTGTTGCTCCTTCTGTTGGCTCCACAATCGTAACATCTAACCCTATCTCTTCATAGAATCCATGTTCCAAAGCTACATACATTCCTGTATGGTTTGTATTTGCTACATAATCTAATATTACGGTTACTGGCTCTAATTCTTTTTCTTCTTCTACTTCACTACTAGCTTCTTTCGTTGTCTCCGCAACTGTTTCTGTTTCACTTTTCGTTGTTTCTGAAATTGTAGTTGCCTCTGTTTCTTGATTTGTTGAAGTGCACCCCATAATCGATGCTGCTAACATGCTGATGCATAATCCCATACTTAAAATCTTTTTTTTCATAACTTTTCTCCTCGTTATTTCTTTTTATAAGGTAATGCAAAATGAGTATAGATACGTATTACCCCATTCATACATAAACTTAACATAATAATTACCAATACACATGCGAATACTTTGTCTAACATATATCCATTTTTTACTCGAATCAAATAATAGCCTAATCCTTCTTTTGCACCAATCCATTCTCCTACAACAGCTCCACTGATACTATAAGTCGCTGCCACTTTTAAACCTGATAGCAAAGAAGGAATGGAATAAGGGATTTTAACAAAGTAGTATGTACCTAACGTATTTGTTCCATAAGAGCGAACCAAATGCACATACTCTTCATCTACTTGCCTCAATCCATCAATAAAACTGATTGCAATTGGAAAGAAACACATCAATACAACTGTTAATATCTTTGGGGCTAAGCCAAATCCCATATATATTATTAAAATCGGTGCAAGCACAATCATAGGAACTGTTTGCGTTATGATTAAAATAGGATATAACCCTTGATGAATCAGAGGGAATCGATCCATTGCAATTCCTAATATCAAAGCAAGAACCAATGATAACGTAATTCCAATTCCAGCTTCCATCAATGTAACTAATCCATGCTCCCACAACACTGGAATTTCTTCCATCAAGGTTTTCATAATTTTTGTTGGTGCTGGAAGGACATACAGGGGGATTTCAAATATCCGAACTGCCATCTCCCATACCAGTATCAATGTTCCTATTACAAATACAGGAGCAATGTGTTGCTTCATATACTTCATATACTTCTCCCTCTCAGCATGTTAGTTAACGTAAAAAACCTTTACCCGTAATGGGTAAAGGTCAAGTAAACTAATATTTCCTCTACGTTGGCATTATCCAAATCAGGTTATGGGTCGAAATCATCAATTTCCTCTCAGCCTGTAATACAAGCTCCCCGTTCAAAAAGTATTCTATACTAAAATATGAAAAATTGCAAGTTGGTTTTTATTATTAGTGATGGAACAAACGAATTTTTGTAAATGCCATAGCAATTCCATACTTATTACATGTCGCAATTACATTATCATCACGCACAGAGCCACCTGGCTGAGCAATATATTTTACACCACTCTTATATGCACGCTCTATATTGTCTCCAAATGGGAAAAATGCATCGGAACCTAAGGCAACTCCTTGCATACCATCTAACCAGACACGCTTTTCTTCTTTAGAAAATATCATCGGTTTCACTTTAAATAAATGCTCCCAATTTCCATCTTCTAGTACATCCATATATTCTTCACCAATGTATACATCAATTGCATTATCACGGTCCGCACGCTTAATTCCATCTACGAACTGTAAATTTAGCACTTGAGGAGATTGACGTAAATACCAGTTATCTGCTTTTGCACCTGCTAATCTGGTACAATGAACACGAGATTGTTGCCCTGCTCCAATTCCAATTGCTTGTCCATCTTTTACATAACATACAGAATTCGATTGTGTATATTTTAATGTAATTAAAGAAATCAATAAATCCCTTTTGGCTTCTTCTGGAAGCTCATTATTATCCGTAACTACTTCCTCCAAAAGAGCTGGGGTAATAGCAAGTTCATTTCGCCCTTGCTCAAATACAATTCCATATACTTCTTTTTTTTCAATTGGATCTGGAGTAAATGTTTCATCCATTTGAATCACACAGTAATTTCCATTTTTCTTTGCTTTTAATATTTCTAAAGCTTCTGGTTCATATCCAGGTGCGATTACCCCATCTGAAACTTCTCTTTTGATCAGTTTTGCAGTATCTACATCACAAGTATCAGAAAGTGCGATAAAGTCTCCAAAAGAAGACATGCGGTCTGCTCCTCTCGCTCTTGCATAGGCACAAGCAAGTGGCGATAACGCTCCCATATCATCTACCCAGTAGATCTTTGCAAGTGTTTCATCTAGTGGTAATCCAACTGCTGCTCCTGCTGGAGAAACATGTTTAAATGATGTTGCTGCCGGAAGACCTGTAGCCTTTTTCAATTCTTTTACTAACTGCCAACCATTGCATGCATCTAACAAATTGATATATCCAGGTTTTCCACTTAAAATGGTAATTGGAAGATCCTTTTCCCCATTCATATAGATTCTAGATGGTTTTTGGTTTGGGTTACATCCGTACTTTAATTCTAATTCTCTCATGGTTTCCTCCATCCATTACTTATTTTTATTCACGATTCTCGTTTCATAAGTTCCAGTTTCTAAGTCTACATAACGCACAAATAATGATACCTTGTTCTCCTCATTGAGCCCGTCCCAAATAAGTCTAGTAAATGTATCAATATCACCTTTAATAGTAACTGGTTTTGGCTCTCCTTTAAAACTTGGAAGTGGCTCTCCATCTGTTTCGTAGGTATGTATAAAGTGTCCTTGTCCTGGAATCGGATTTCCATAGGTAAATGTATGGCGAAGACACTCCCTTGCATCTCCCTGATTACTTTTTAAAATGGACATTTCATACTGATATCCTGATGCTTCAAAGTGCATCACACCTGAAATTCTTGGCGTATAATTCGGTGCATCTGGTTCAAATTCTCTAGCTAGCAATGCTTCTGCCATCGTCTTACCCTCTGCAAGTCCATCATAGATCGTATCCGTTTGATCTCCATTGGTCACGATAGTTTTATTACCAAGAACACGCACAGGTGCATAGATAATAAGGCTTGGATCCGTTAATTTAGATGGATCATGTGCCTCTGTATGAATCCCATGATCTTTGGTAATAAAAACACGATTTCTGCTATTTTCACTTCTTCCCATAATGAAATATGCAGTTACTGCTTTTTTCCCATCTTCACTTCTACCAATTACAATTCCTCTTCCCGGATAAGAATTGCCTTTTAACTCTTGTTGTAGTTTTAAGTTGTTCATTCGTTTTTCCTCCATCTCTATCTACAATCAAAAAGACCGCCTGGCTCACCAATTCAATCGTTCTTTTCGATTGTTCACAAGACTACTCTTGTGAATTTAGGTGCCCAGGCGGTCGACATTATACTAGCGTGCTCCCCTGTGGTTGCCCACGAATCCGCCAGTCACACGCTTATGTCATTATCATAAATCAAATTGGAGATTGTTGCAAGTGTTTTTTC
>CAYJKD010000178.1:1171-5740 GCA_964370595.1 uncultured Lachnospiraceae bacterium | reverse complement strand
CAAATGTTTTATTCACAAAAGATATCCAAAAAGCGTTAACAGATAAGGATTGTATTGTTTTAGCAGTTCCATCTATTTATGTGCGAAAAACATGTGAATCGATGAAACCTTATATAAAAGAGAATCAAATTGTTGTTAATGTAGCGAAAGGAATTGAAGAAAGTACATTATTGACCCTTACTGATATTATGAAGGAAGTGCTTCCAATGATAGAACCAGTGGTATTATCTGGTCCTAGTCATGCAGAAGAGGTTGCAAGAAAACTTCCAACTACATGTGTTGTAGGTTCTTATAGAAAACCTGTAGCAGAATATGTTCAAAACTTATTTATGTCTGATGTATTTCGTGTTTATATCAGCTCAGATGTATTGGGAATTGAAGTTGGAGGAGCTCTTAAAAATGTAATTGCACTTGCAGCAGGAATTGCAGATGGGCTAGGATATGGAGATAACACCAAAGCAGCACTTATTACAAGAGGAATTACTGAGATTGGGAGAATTGGATTAACAATGGGGGGGAAATTAGAGACATTTTCTGGACTTTCAGGAATTGGAGACCTTATTGTAACCTGCGCGAGTATGCATAGTAGAAATAGAAAGGCTGGATATCTGATTGGCACTGGACTTACAATGAAGGAAGCAATGGAAGAGGTTCAAATGGTAGTAGAGGGTGTATATTCTGCAAAAGCTGGATTAGCACTTTCAAAAAAATATGATGTTGAAGTGCCGATTATTACACAGGTAAATGAAGTGCTTTTCAATGAAAAAAATCCTAAAATTGCGGTATATGATTTAATGAATCGAGATAAAGCAATTGAAAATGATATGATTACATGGTAATACTTGACAATTTATAATTGTATAACTATAATGATAAAGAGTTTGAATTGTATTAAAACATTTGAAATCAGGAGGAGAAACTATGAAAAAATTATTTGGATTTAGTATGGCAGCAGTGCTAGCAGCTTCATTAACTGCGTGTTCAGGATCAACAACAACTGAAACAACAGCTGCTCCAGCAGGAGAAACAGCAGAAGCACAGGTAGAAAGTGAAGATGCAAACGATGAGCCAGTTGAAGGCGAAGTACTTATGATTGGTGGAATTGGACCACTTACAGGGCCAGCAGCAGCATATGGGATGGCTGTTAAAAATGGTGCAGAGATTGCAATTGAAGAAATCAATGCAGCAGGTGGGGTAAATGGAATGATGTTAGAATTAAATATGCAAGATGATGAAAACGACCCAGAAAAAGCGATCAATGCATATAATACATTGAAAGACTGGGGAATGCAAATGCTTATGGGTACAGTTACATCAAAACCTTGTATCGCAGTTTCTGCAGAAACTGCAGTTGACAATATGTTTTTAATCACTCCATCTGCTTCAGCAGTAGAGTCAATTGCAAGTGATAATGCATTCCGTATTTGCTTTTCAGATCCAAACCAAGGAAAAGCTTCAGCAAAATATATGTTAGATAATACACTAGGTACAAAAGTAGCAATTATTTATGATAGCTCAACAGAGTATTCAACAGGAATCAGAGAATCATTTGTAAATGAAGCTACTGCTGGAGGAATTGAAATCGTAGCTGATGAAGCATTTACAGCGGATACCAATACAGATTTTTCTGTTCAACTAGATAAGGCAAAAGAAGCTGGTGCAGAAATCGTATTCCTTCCAATCTATTATCAAGAAGCGTCTGTTATTCTAAAACAAGCATCTGATAAAGGATTTGCTCCAATTTTCTTTGGTTGTGATGGTATGGATGGAATTTTAACAGTAGAAAACTTTGATACTGCATTGGCAGAAGGATTGATGTTATTAACACCATTCTCTTCAACAGAAGAAGGAAGCTTAGAATTTACAAAAGCATATGAAACAGCATATTCTGAAACTCCAAATCAATTTGCAGCAGATGCATATGATGCAATTTATGCAATTAAGATTGCAGCAGAAAAAGCTGGAATCGATGCAAGCATGAGCGTTTCTGATATTACAGATGCGATGAAAGTAGCAATGACTGAAATTACTGTAGAAGGATTAACAGGTTCAGGAATGACATGGAATCCTGAAGGTGAACCAAACAAAGAGCCAAAAGCTGTTAAGATTGTAAATGGCGTATATGAAATGCAATAATTAATAAATAAACAAATAAACCGGAAAGATCAGAATTTGGTCTTCCGGTTTTTGTTTATCCTACTTTGACAGAATACAGTTTTTCTGTTACTATTAATCAAAATGTAAACACGTTATGAAATCAACTAGGTTATAACATGTGGAATAGGAAAAAAATATGGTTAACAAAATGTGGCTAGACGCTATTATTTATTTGCGATATCCTCTTATATTTACGGGAATTATTATAATAATAGTTATAATCAATGTTATAATTCAACAAAAAAAGAATAAAAATATATTAAATACATTGAGTCATGACGATTTAACAATGTTAATTTCTATGACCAATTTTAAAAAACAAGTGAAAGAACGCTTGTAGAGTATGAAATTTTATCTATGGATATTGATTCATTCCGTGTTATTAATGAATATTATGGATTTGAGCAAGGTACTAAAGTTCTTCAAACGCTTGCATCAACACTATTGGAAGCTACAGATTTAAAAGACACATTAGTAACTAGGGTTAATTCAGATCACTTTTTGATTTTTAAGAAAAAAGGAGAAGAAAAACAAATTAGAGAAATCTGTAATACGTATATTATTCCTAAAATTAAACAAATTTTAGGACAAAATTATTTACTTAGTTTATCGATGGGTGTTTATGTGATACACGATTGTGATGAACTTTTAAATACAATGATCGAACGTGCAATTCATGCAAGGAGAAAAGGAAAAGCATTTCAAGGGACAACCTATTTTGTATTTGACCAGAAGATGAAAGAAGAATACAATATAAGAAAATTAGTTGGACTATATATGGAAAAAGCATTAGAGGATAATTGCTTTGATCTTAATTTTATCCCTAAATTAAAACGTGGAGATGACAGTCTCATATCTACAGAAGTTGTAGCAAAATGGAGGATGCAGGAGGGAATATCAATAGAGCTTAGAAATTTTTATGATATTTTTGAAAAAAAAGGCTGTATACATAAATTAGAATTATTAATTTTAGAAAAAATATGTGATTTTTTATCGCAGATTGATAAGGAAGTAAAAATACCACAAATAGTTACTAATATTTCAATGACCACAATAATAGAGGACGAAACAATTTCAAGAATTAATGAATTGATTCAGAAATATAAAATTAGTCCTGATATGATTTCAATCTATGTAATCACACAACAAAAGCTAAACACAAAAACAAATATTAAATATAAAATAAAACAATTACATGATTTGGGAATAGGTATTACGATAGAAAATCCAAACAATAATGAAGGATTAAATAACTTTATTATTGAGCTATCTTCTACATTTTATTATGGTAAAAGAATGACAGAAGTTGAGTTTACAGATTTATTAAGTGAGGATAGGAGAAAACTTATTGAAAATGCGACCAGAATATAATATGATTTTATCAGGGAGAAATATTAGAAATATTAGGATTCGCAAAAATTTTTCCGTGGAACAAGTTCGTGAATATATGAAACTAGGGTCAGTTCAATCTGTGTATAAATGGGAATCAGGAAAATGTTTTCCTTCCGTTGATAATTTTATGGCGCTTTCTGAATTATATGAAATTAATCCATTAGAAATGCTAATACAAAAAGATTGGATTACGCAAGCATCTACATTACGTATTGAATATAGATTCAAAGAGCTGAAATCACATAATACTTTGGACTATACAATACTATTATTTGCGTAGAAATATAAACAAATTCAACTATAGGTTAAATGACAACCTCACAACTTTTGGATAAAATATTAATTATAAAAAATAATATTTTATAGTAAGAAGGTGTGAGGTTTTATGTCCCATTATATAAATATGGATATTATACCATCTAGGATCAAACAAAGTAGATGGGAAAGTGCATTTTCAGATGCAATGAAGATTAGTTTACATGGAAAGCTATCAAATGTCATGAGGAAAGAGAATGATGGTAAACCTTATTATTGTAATGCAATTGCAAGTGCCCAATCTTTTATCTTTTTTAGTGGGAAAGTTGGCTGTTTTTGGCAAGCAACAGGAGATTTGCTTACAGGTGTTAATATGGAAGAATTTCATTTATGGGACTCAATCCATTATTACCATAGAAAAAAAGAAGGGAAATATGCATGTGTATGGAAAAATGATACATTTGGGAGTCATGCACGACTTTGGATTCTAGCAATGACTTGCTTATATTTTTTCTATTTTCCAGATGCCGTTCGTATTAGTGGAAACATTACATATGGTGAAATCTTAAAGGCAATGCAATTGTTGAAAAAAATATTAGGTTATCAATTAGAAAGTATCACGATTAATAGAAAAATTATCACTTACTCCCCAATAAAGTCATTATATCGTAAAGATTATAGCCTTAATCGACCACAGAGCAATCGATTGGATAATACGATGAAGGAGTGTATTTCACAGATTGAAGATTTATATTATTGGAATTA
>CAYJKD010000178.1:491-1161 GCA_964370595.1 uncultured Lachnospiraceae bacterium | reverse complement strand
GAATTATAATCAATTTAAGATTGCTGTAAGTTTGGAAAATAATATTATTAAAACAGTTAAAGTGATGATTAAACTTAGTAGGCGAATGCAAAAAATGTTACATAATAAAACATTGGAAGAGAGTAATAAGATTTTAATACAATCATCTTACCATACACATCTTCTTTCAGAATCCTTGTGGGATGAATTATTATCAAGCAAAACAACACAAATTATTCGAATTCAATATCTTGCTTTATTTGCAATGCAAGATCATTTAGAAGCAAATAAAGAACTTCTACGCGTTCTTTCGTCAAATCAAGCACTGTTATTTTATTATTGGAAACGTTGTAGTTGATTTATATCGATGGAAATCAATACATTCACTTATAGTAAAAATAAAAGAAATTTTGAGGATAGAATGCATCTAATAGGCAGGATTGCTTTTTCTAGGTCAAAATAATTGAGTCAATAAAATAAGATTGTAAATTTGCTAAAAATTTTCTTTTTGAAAGAAAACAATGAATATATTATAGAATTTTTAGAAAGTTTATATATGTTTATTTGACTTGGTAAGTGAAAGGTGTTAGTATGAGATTAGAGGAGGAGTCCTTCAATCCGATGGATTTAAAGATACAATTGATATAGTGTTATTTAAGATCTAAGGATGATTCTTGGGTCTTTTTATTTT
>CAYJKD010000178.1:0-481 GCA_964370595.1 uncultured Lachnospiraceae bacterium | reverse complement strand
AAGGTTGTGAGAATAAGACGTAATGATTTTAAAGGAATTCGTAATAGAAGCGAAATAATTGCAATCTTAAGAGAAATGGATAAAAGCAGTAGTCCGGAAATTTATTTACAAAAGTTGATTCAAGAAGTTAAGTTGAGTGCTACAAGAAAAACTATGGTTTTGCTATTTCCATATCTAACTGAAATTTGTTTGAAATCGCAAACGATTGAATTAGTTGAATTTATGGGTCATTATGAATACACTTAGTGATGAAGAAATAATAAGATATTTCAGAAATATGTATCGAATTATTCGTACACTTCCTGTGTATACGGATAAAGACGATGATTGCAGTTGGAATGACGGATTTAAATCTTATTATATGTTTTCTTGTTTGTTGCTCCACAGTTTTTCACATGAAATATTAGCATTTCATGAGAATGGATTTTTTAGAAAAGCATTTCATACAAGATGCCCTCATTGTGCTAATGATATACATAGT
>CAYJKD010000177.1:0-5767 GCA_964370595.1 uncultured Lachnospiraceae bacterium | reverse complement strand
AACTATACTAATATTCACTTCGTTTCTCTATTCATTACTGCTCACACTGTCACTAGTCTATGAATTACGCCAAAATAAGTGCCATGTTGAATGGCAGTGAATAACTATAGATTTTTTTTAAAAACCTACAAGATTCCATAAAACACAGATCTAGTAGGTAAATCCAACCTAGATTAAGACTGAAATCAGCGATTATCCAAGCAGTAACCTCCATTCAAAATATTGCTTTCTTGATGCTTGGCATCAGTGTACAAACACTATATTATATGTTACACTACAAGTAATAAAATCACGTTAGGAGGGGTATATGGACAACTATTCAAGTAATAAAAAAACATATTGGATATGTGGTGTTTTTTTATTAGTCTTGATTTTTTTATTACTTTTTTTTCCCATTAGTCAGAAGCAAGATCTCGTTCTTGTATCGAATAATGAGCATAATTATAAAAATGTTCTTATCTCTCATTTAAAAAACAAAGAAGTTATAATTTGCCCTAATAACTCTACACTTAGCGCAATAAAACTTGGTAATAGTGCAACTGTTTATGATTTTCAAGCAACCCCATTTCTTGAATATGATTCTAATTATACCTTTTTACCACAGATTGCACATACGGTTATTATTGCAGTCGACCGTGATATGACTGATGAAAAAATTGAAAGCTTCGAAGACTTGTTACATACAAAAAATCATATTACATTTGATCTAGGGGATCGTTTTGAACAAAACGATTGGGGATCTCCAAAAGCACAACACATTATTCTATCAATGGCTCAAGCAATATATGGAACTTATGATGTTGAATCAGTCAGCAAATTTATGGGAGATCTTTGGGCAGATGGAGATCGCTTTCACTATCAAGATATGTGGCAACCAATACTTGTAACGTATGATAGTACTGCTGCTGCATATATGAAAGATGGTCGCAACTTAGAAATCATCGTACCTACAGATGGTACAATTACCCTAAATTATGGCCTACTTACCTATAATAATTCCCTTGATTATATTCCTGAAATGGAAAAGGAATTAATAGAATCTGGTTATCGGTTGCCTAATGGAACAGCAAATCCTTACTTATCTACCGTTGATTATCGTAATGCTCAGTTACTAAACGATGCGAATGAGTATCGTAGGACAACTACTACTATGGGAGCTACAGTCAGGCGAAATACATTTGAAGGTGATACCTTTAATTTTGCAAATATTGTAGAATTTACAATTGGTATTTTGATTTCAACATTTTTGCTGATTTTTTATTTGTTCTCTATTCTTAAAAGAGTTACTAACAAGCAAATTTCTTATGCCATTGCTGTTGCTACCATATTGGCACTTTTATTTTTGATAATTGGATTTCTCAAATATTTGATAAATGACCACCCCTTCATTGAAACTATTTTATGGTATAGTTTTTATATTCCAATGTATGGAATGTCTGCTATTTTAATATATGTTATGACACGAGCAGAGGAAATGGTACGACCGACAAGTGTGAAGCGCACAGCTAAATGGTATAAGCGCTATCTATGTATTACAAGTATTATTTTAATCACTATTTTTACAAACCACCTACACCAATGGATTTTTATTGTATCAGACTATCAATATTCCTATCATACATATAACTGGGGTTATTTTTTCGTACTTGCATGGATTTATTTTAGTGTTTTTATTGCTCTTGGTAGTCTTATAAAACAATGTATCCACTCGCCAAGAAAGAAAATGTTCCTTTGTCCGATTGCCATGGTAGCTGTTATGCTATTTTATTCCTATGGGCATATATATAATGTTTCATTTATAATCAATTTTGAAATTTCTTTTGCAATTGCAATTATTGGAGTTCTATTTACAGAGCTTTGCATGATTAGTCGTATATTTCCACATAATATAAAATATCGCCCCTTGTTTCTTCACTCTGCTTTAGCAATGGAACTCGTTGATTATGGGGGGAATATTATGGAGCAGTCTCATGTAAGTAAAACATTGGATGAAAATTTTATTTTAAGACAATGGAAGATTTCTGGTGGGAGTTTTTTCTATTATGAAGATTTAACCACGCTGAATAATACCAAGAAAAATTTAAGAGACGTAAATGAATTACGACGTAATAATAATCAATTGCTACTTCAAAAAAGTAGATTACAAGCAGATTTAGCAGCATTAGCCGTTCAGCGTCGCATCTATGAGAGTATTGATCAAATTTTATTAGAAGGAACTGTAAAAATTGAAGAACTTGCAACTAATATCATCGAAACACAAGATAATAAACGTACAATGACTACAATAAACATCCTTGCATGTATGATGAAACGCTCTTGTATGTTTCGCATCAATATGCTCTATCAACACTCCTTACAAGTAAGTCTTTTTTCTGCTAGCCTTTCCGAATTGATTGGTGAGTGTGCGTCAATCGGATTAACATTAACCATTGGATGTCGGATAACAAAAGAGTTACGATATACACAAGTAGTAGCTATGTATATATTCTATGCAGCAGCAATTGAACAAGGAATCGCGCATAGATGTTTTAATATAATAATACAGCTCTACGAACAAAATGAGCAATTAACATTTTCTATATTAGGTAATATACCCTTGTTTACAAGGAAAGAATTAAAGAGATTTTCAACAGAACTCTCTAGTTATGGAATTGTCCTTACTAAAAAAAATTGGGAAGATACAGAAGCTTACATATTAGTTGATGATAAGGAGGAATCTTTATGATAGAATTTTATTTCTTAACATCAATACAACTTGGATTTTATTTCTTCATTGCTTTTATCTTGTTTGTATTACTAAGTATCTATTTAGCTATGCGTACCTTCCATTACAACACAAAATGGAAAAGGGAATTTTTTGGAGAGTGTATTCTCCTCTTCTATTCTGCTCTTTTAACAATGATGCCTATATCTGTTTATGGATATCGCCCTTATGGTGTAGTCTATGTAGATTTGCTAGAACAACTATTGCTGATTATTGGCATTATTATAATAGTTATATTTACCACTTTAATAAAACCAACAATAAAACAACGTACAGTCATCATCAGTTCTGTGCTCATTACACAGCCATTGTTAGCTACTAACTTAAATATTCCTTATCCTATCTTATGGGGAATTGGTGTTTTGCTATTTATTTCCTATAGCTGTATTCGTATTATACAAGAGCAAATGCGGCAACAATTCGAACTTTCAACCGCTTCCATACAAGAGGGATTGGATTATCTTCCAACTGGTATTTTATTTTGTGGACTTGATGGATATATTTATCTTACAAATGTGAAAATGCAAGAAATTATGGTTCAGTTTATGGGCGCTGAGTTGAAAAATGGAACACATTTATGGAATCGATTATTAGAAAGTGATATTATAAACGGAATGTGCCAATTGATTGAAGATGATATTTTGGTTTGTACCGAACAAGAAGCATGGCATTTTGCTCGTCGCTGCTTTCATGTTAATTCGATAGAATATGTTGAAATTACAGCCATCGATGCAACTGAGAGTACAATGGCACTGCGAGTGCTAGAGCGAGAACGAGATATCTTAGCCGAGGAAACAAAGGAAACTGCTAAACTTGCAGAAACTATGGAAGCTGTGAAAAAGGAACGAGAATACCTTCGTATTCGATCACAAGTACATGACGTACTAGGACAACAATTAACTGCGATGCAACGTCTTAGTAAAAGCGATAATCTATTAGAGTATAATGAATTGTTAACACGATCTCGCGATGTAATCGTTCAAATCAAAGAGCAAAATTTTAAAAATGCACAACTGTTTTATGAAGAAATCTCAGAATATTTTCAAAAAATCGGTCTTGAGGTATCTCTTATACCAAGTTTACCTGAAGATAGTGGTATATCTTTTCTTATTTTATCAATCTTAAGAGAAGCGTGTACAAATGCTGTCCGTCATGCAGAAGCAACTCGTATCATTACCACAATAAGACAAGACTCTGATTTCTATCATATAGAAATTAAAAATAATGGCAAACTACCCAATCATGGACTTGTAGAAGGCGGAGGTCTTTTTGGAATCCGAACACGTGTAGAGGATGCCGGCGGAACACTTCGAGTTGAAGTTATGCCAGAATTTACCCTTGTAATTTGTCTTTCAAAGACTAACATTCATCATTAGACAAAAAAATGTTTAATACGCTTCATTTTTTGATTTATCTGAATTTTCAAATAATTATTGATAATAAACCGACTATTGTGTTATACTTACAAATATCCAATGGAAGGGAGAGTAATCTAATATGAATATTTACAATATTGAAGTACTGAAACCAGGTGGAACCAAGCAATCGCTTTCTGAGTTCAAAGGAAAAGTAATGCTCGTTGTAAACACTGCTACTCACTGTGGATTTACTCCTCAATATGAGGACTTGAAAAACCTCCATAACAAATACTACGACCAAGGGTTAGAAATCCTTGACTTCCCTTGTAACCAATTTGGGCAGCAAGCACAAGGTAGTGATGAAGAAATCGCTAGTTTTTGCCAACTAAACTATAATACCCCTTACAGGCAATATGCTAAGATTAATGTAAATGGGGAAGATCAAACGGAACTTTATCAGTATCTAAAATCTCAAAAAAGTTTTGAAGGTTTTAACAATCCTGAACATAAGCTAAATAGTGTTCTTGGGAATATGATGAAAGAAGCAGATCCAAATTATGAAAAAAATCCTGATATCAAATGGAATTTTACAAAATTTTTAATTGACCGAGAAGGGAATGTAATTGCGCGGTTTGAGCCTGTCGCATCCACTGAAGAAATTGAAGCGTTAATCCAATCGTTACTATAAAAAAATTGAATCGATTTTGATATAATGCTAAGGAGATTACCAAAGATACATTTCTATCTATGGCAATCTCCTTTTGCAATTGCACTCCATTTAGATAATTCTTTCTTTTCACACGAACCAATCTGATTAATTTCCTATCCTCCACACGAATCTAGTTCATCATCAAAATGGTCTAAATCTATACTCACATATTATTTTATAAAGCGCCATTTCCCAAATATATTTTTTTTATAATGCTCTAATTCGGCCCTTGCTCGCTTCGTATTACTTTCTGTTAAATAACTTACCCCTTTGTTTAAATCAGCTTTTACTCCAAGTCCTCTTCCATAAATTATGCCATATAAGTACTTTGCTAGGGGTGACCTTTTCTCTGTAAGTATCTTATCTAATAGCTCTTTTGCTTTTACATAATCTGTATACCCTAGTTTTTCGTTTATCAAAAGATCTGCATGGCGGTCGTTTCCCCAGTTAGATCCAGATTGATATGCAATATCAAAATATGTTACTGCTTTTACGTAATCCAAAGGAACACCCTCATCTCCTGACCAAATCATTTCAGCGATATTCTCATAACTAGAGATGAATGGCTTAAATATTGCGTGCTTTGAATATGCTTCGATATGTTTTTCAAAATATTTATAAGCTCGAATATAATCTTTTTTGACCTTATAATAAATTCCTATATAAAAGAGCGCCTCTAGAAAATCAATTTCTGTTACCAATCGCATTCATCATAACGGTCTTGATCAACTAGGTAACGCAGACAAATACTTTTATGATTTGGATAGCCCAGTTTTGCTCCTCTAAAGAAACCACTATAACAATCATCATCACTTCTAGTAATACCAAAATTAGGATACCCTTCTTTATAGAGCATATATAAATTATTCGCGCTGCTATGCATTCCATTTTCAAGGGAAGCCTTTAAATATTTCTCAGCAAGAGCGTATCCATCTA
>CAYJKD010000176.1:0-5785 GCA_964370595.1 uncultured Lachnospiraceae bacterium | reverse complement strand
AAAAGTGTTATATTTGATACTCAAATATAACACTTTTTTTCTTTATTTAGATATTTTAATTCAATTATGGTACAATGTGGTTATTAAGTTACAATGTGAAACAGAGAATAATGAGAATAGGTTCGAAGTCGGAGTATGAAAAAAAATGAAAATAGCAAGTTTCCTATATCAAGATAATTTGCAATTAGAAAAAAAGATTCTAGAGTCGAAAATAGATGTAAAAAAACAATGTCTTGTACGGATCCATGTAACACAAAGGGATGGGGAGACATCTGTTTCAGTTGCAAAGAAAATAAAAGATTTATTGCCAAATGCCTTAATATTGGGAAATGCTGTTAGTGGTATTATTTATGAAGGTAATGTACTTATAGATGGAATTTATATATCGATTATGAGCTTTGATAATACCCCAATATCTGGAGGGGTGTACGATACAAAAGAGCTTGGTCGAGAGGGTATTGTTAATTGTATAAAACAAGAATTAGTACAGTATGATGCCTCATATGGATTTTTGTTTTTTAGTGATGCAGCACAAGAGCCAGAACATGTGGTAGAAGAACTTTTTTCGCAATTGTCTAATATCAGTATAATTGGAGGCTTAAGTGGATATGAAGACGCAAATGGAGTGATTCAAGCGTTTGTTTTTGATGAAACGGGATTCATCAATCAAGGGATTTGCATTGGAGTTGTGGACTGTGGGAACTTAACAATTTATGAAAATGTTGTTAGTGGACATGAACCAATAAGTGAAGTGTTTGAAATCACAAAGACAGATGGAAATGTGATTGAAGAAATAGAAGGGATTGACACGCTGCAGTGGTTAGAAGAAACAGTAGGGGTAGAAAATCTTAAAGAAAAAAGCTTGCAAGACTCTAGTTTGGTAAGTGAGCTTTTAGTTCGATTTCCTTTGATTTTAAATAATAAAGATAGAACAAGTCGGTTCGTAAGATATGATGAAAATATAGGGAAAATTAGACAATATCATGGTTATTTGAAGGAAGGCACAAGGTTTCAAGTCGGTTACTTTAGTGCTTTAAAGACAGCTAGAAGATGGCAAGAGATTTGCTATGAATTGCAACGAACATTTGGAGAAGTGATTTTTGCATACTCTTGTGAACTTAGAAAACAATATTTACCAAATCTAACGCAGTGGGAACTTGGTTTGCTGAAAAATGCGCATATTTCAGGAGCATTTCTACTGGGGGAAATTGGAACAAAGCATGGGAAAAGAGGTTATTATAATGGTACTTGTGCAATTGGAGGTTTTGCAGAAAAACACAAGTACTTAGAACTTGATTTAAAGCCATTCGAACATGTGGACGAAATTATAGATGATAATGAAACAATGCTTTTAAAAATGAAAAACGCTCCATTAAAGGAAGGTAAAGCACTTTATCAATCATTAGTAGAACAAGAAGAGCGAACTCGAGCGAGTATGAAAGCAAAGAGAGAGCTAGGGGTTTACAGTATGGTTGATTTTTTGAGAAATCAGCATATTCAACAGCATCGAAAAATTTGTTTGATTCATTGTAGAAATGAAAGAGATATTGATGAAAGCGAAAGCAGTGTATATTTAGAAAATTTATTGCTTGAAGCAGATTTATACTTGAAACATGAATTTGAGGATGTGAAGCTAGATTTTTACGATTATAAAACGAATATGTTTCTAATTGTTGGAGATGATAGTGTTACAGATGCAGAGTTTATTTCAGCTACGAAGAAACTATATGGTACATTCTTTAATAGA
The DNA here is from genome assembly GCA_964370595.1 of uncultured Lachnospiraceae bacterium. Taxonomy (GTDB): domain Bacteria; phylum Bacillota; class Clostridia; order Lachnospirales; family Lachnospiraceae; genus Brotaphodocola. The sequence continues at coordinate 4,038 of CAYJKD010000176.1, read as the reverse complement.
AGACATATAAAGTTTGACAATTGGTATCATGATGTTGTAGTGACTAAAACGAATACAAAGTTACATGATATGGTAGGTGTACTTGAAAGCTATAAGGATGATGGGAAAAGTAATACATATTTTGTATGTGAAGAAGGTAGAGAGCAGAAAAAACTACGGGAAGAGTTTCGTATTGTTTCTGCAATCTATCATGCGATAAAAGAAGATCGAGTTATTCCGTATTTTCAAGGGATTTATGATAATCAAAAAAATAACTTTTATAGTTATGAAGCTCTGATGAGAATACAAACATCCGATGGTAAGATGCTATTCCCAGCAGATTTTTTAGAGTTGTCAAAAAAATATGGACTTTATTTACCATTAAGCAATCTTATGGTATTAAAGGTGCTAGACCTCTTTCAAGAAAGAAAGGAAATTATTGGAATTAATATTTCAGTGGATGATATCCTTTCTGACGTATTTAAAAATTCGATTATAGAAAAATTAATACAGATGAAATCAGCTCAACATATTATGTTTGAACTGGTTGACGTAGAGCATAGCTCGGATAATGAAGTGATTCAAAAATTTATCCGAGAGATAAAAGCGTTTGGAGTTCGAATCGCTATTGATGGATTTGGTTCTAAAAAGTCAAATCTTTTTGAGCTAGGAAACTTGGATTTTGATTTTATTAAAATAGATGGCTCTTTGATTCAATTATTAGGGGCAGGAGCGAAATATGATAAGATTCTTGATAGCATTCTATATTTAGGGAAGTCTATGAAAACAGAATTGATCGCTGAATGTGTAGAGTCTGTATCGATGCAAAAGCAGGTTGTAACAAGTGGGATTCGTTTTTCACAAGGGTATTTTTTCTCTAATCCAATACCGATGAACGAATTGATTAGTATATCGGAGCAAAATCAGCAAGAAGAAATCGAAGAAGTTGGAGAAACCCCAAGCGGAAGTATTGAAGAGTTCATTAAAAACGATAAAGGAACAATACACCAAAAAAATCGAATTTATCGAGGTGGTATAATTGCATCACTGTTAGCGTTTGTTGCAATTATAGCATTTGCCAACTATAATCAACATACAGTGGAAAAAATTAATGACTTGTTTTTAGCTGAACTAGCAATTGCGACAACAGATCAAATTTCTACAACAATGGAAGATTCTGTCAGAATTCTGCTAACAGGGGAAACAGCAATTTCAATGAGTGAATTGGATGAATCTTTGATTTATGACCAATTAGAAGAAATTAAAGATTCATCTGTATTTGATAAAATGTATATAAGTATTGGCGAAGGTAAACCAGTTGATTTAGATAACATCGAATTAGAAAATACAGAATTAGACCCTAATTTAGCAGAAGGGGAGGTAAAGATTTTTTCTCCAATGGTAGAATCTAGAACAGGGAAAAAAATTCTGTTACTAGGAACGAATATATATTATGAAAAAAAGTTAGTAGGCCAATTGTATGGAGCGTATTATCTTGAAAGTTTTGCAAATATTTTAGATATTAAAAGTTTTGGTGGCGATGCATTTTTTCACTTATGTGAAGTGAACGGAGAACCACTTGTATTAAGTGGGAATTCAGATAACTTGTTCCAAGGCGGAGATATGTATGATTTTATCGGTACTTTGAATATGAAAAATGGTCATACTCCAGAATCTTTGAAAAAAGATATGGAAGAAGGACGAACAAGTATTCTTAAATATACAGTTGACAAAGAAGAACGTACTGCAGTTATGATTGCAGTTCCAAATCTTCCATGGTGTGTGGTAAGTATTATTGTCGATGAGCATGCCAATGGAATGATTGATGATGTGAATCGAAGTACAATCTTATTTGCATTAGTAATCGTAGCAATTTTTTCTTGCTATTTTATAGGAACAGTTCGTGCTGCAAACGATTACCAACGTAGCTTAATCACTGCATTAAAATCAAGCTATTTCCTAGCAAATAGTTTACAACTAAGTATTGAGACTGACTCTCTAACTAGAACTTATACAAGAGCTACAATTACAGAAAAAATTACTGAGGCAATCATAAAGGCAAGAAAAAGTGATAAAATCCATGCAGTGTTACTTTTAGATGTTGATAATTTTAAAACCATCAATGATACTTATGGTCATCAAACTGGAGATATATATCTGCAAGAACTAGTGAGTGCAGTAAAAAGCAAACTTCGATCTGGAGATTTGATTGGGCGACTAGGAGGGGATGAATTTATTGTATTATTGAGTAATATTGAGCAAGAAGAACATGTTGGAATTGTAGTCCAAAGGATTATAGAAAGTGTAAATCAGATTAAAATGGAGGATGTGAAATTAGATCAAGTGTCCATCAGTGCTGGTGTTGCATTGATTCCTAAGGATGGTGCTGAATATGAAGAGATAAATAAAAAGGCAGATATTGCTTTATATGAAGCGAAAGAAAGTGGAAAAAATAAATATGTAATTTATCAAAACAAATAAATAAAAAAGATATGCAATAGAATTTGCATATCTTTTTTATTTGTGTTTGGGAAACAATATGTTATAATAGGGTTATTCAAGGCTAGCAGTAGTCAAATCTTCTGATTCATTAGGCGAATAATATGCCTGTGCTTCATTCCCAGCCAAATCTTTAGCGAAAATCGATATTTCTTCCGTATCCATATTAAAACGAACAACTGACTCATTTGTATCTATCTCAAAAGGAATGACTTTATTTTGTGATGCATCAAGCGCATAAATACTATCAAAATCGATTCCAGACTGACTATCAGTAATGGTAAGAGTAAGTATATCATCTTCTAATACAGCATTAGTCATCGTTGGGATTAAATCATCTAAAATATTAACATGCTCAGAAAGAATTTGAGACATCCCATTTAAATTTGTAACAGTAACAGAGAAAAGGCCATTATTAATTATATTTGCAGAATAAAGCCCATTGGATTCTTTTGTAATTTCAATGGCTTCTCCATCAAGGTCAGCAATAATCTCTTTCGTTGGAAACCAAGAATTTAATTGAATGTGAGCAGTTGTAGAGATGAAGTCATCTGTTTCCCCCACAGTTACCTCTGCATTAGGTGCAGCTACAACAATATAGAAAATGAGGTAGTTAATTAGTACAAATGGTATAGCATAAAGAAATAATGAATTGATTGTAGACTTTTTTGTTGATCGTCGACTGCGTTTTCTGCTTTGACGAGTTGATTGTGATTGATTCATAATTAAACTCCTTTTTAAAACATGCAATTTCATAACATCATATCAAAAAAAAACAAATTAAGCAAGATAATAATAATAAAGGAGAGTATGAGATGAAAACAAGCGTATTTATAGTAGTAATGATTGGACTATTGTTATTAGATAAGAACGATGTTAATGGGCAATCTCAAAATAGCGAAATAGTAGTGAAGGAAATTATATATGAGGGGGTTGAAAAAGGAGTAGAATTGCCAGGTCAAATTAATATGAATGTGAATCGTGGAGAAGTTAATTTATATGCAAAAGGGAATAAAATAAGTGAATCTATTATAGATTCTTATTGGAATAGTGATTTTTCCTTTGTATTGACATTACATCAATACGGAGTAAGAAGTTATGAGCTATTAGGTCAAAAAATTGACTTTGACCATATATTAGATGTAGATAATCTAGGGAGTTTATATTTAGAATTAGTAAATCTTGATCAAGATTGGTACAAAATCGAAACCCTGGATTGGAGTGGTGTAGAATATAAGAATCAAGATGGTATCAGATGTAGAGATATTTTAGTAGAAGGAATCAAGAAAAAACAGGATTTCAACGTTACATATGAAGGTGTTTTTATGTGGGAAGGAAAGCCAGAAGTAGAATACTATTTAAGTGAAGCAACAATAGAAACAGTTCAAGAGCAAGTAGAAACGCGAGTAAGGGAAGAAATAAGACAATTAGAGACAGTGCATACACAAGCAACAACGGATGAAGTTGTCCTGCATTCGAATTCTGTTGAAGAAACGAAGGAAGTGGAATTAAAAAATAAAACGTTGAATTATCTAGTACAAACAATTATTTCTTGGTTTG
>CAYJKD010000175.1:0-5826 GCA_964370595.1 uncultured Lachnospiraceae bacterium | reverse complement strand
TACATGCATATCACGAAGTGATGAAACATGTAGATTCTCCGTTAGTTACTTCCATGAATTTAATGGAATCAAAGGTATTAGCGGATGGAGAAACCATTGAACTAGTAGCAAAATATCAAGTCCAATTGCCATTTTCAATTTTTGATCTAAAAATTGACCGAGTGGCCTATTGCAATCGCAGAGCTTGGATTGGAAGAATAAAACAAGCACAAGAATATTCATCTTCAGATCATACACATTCAGATGATTCCTATGTATATATAGGGAAAAATGGAAGTCGATATCATGTGGATCGATCCTGTCATTATTTGTCGAACAAATTGTATCCGATTGGAGTGGAGCAATTAGATGCAAAAAGAAATAAAAACGGAGGTCGATACATAAGTACATGTGTAAAAGTGGAGGAACCATCTGGAACATTATATATTATGGAATCTGGTAGTCGGTATCACGTAAGCACAGAGTGTAAATCAATCGTAGCTTATGTACAAAAGGTTCCTAAAAGTGGTGTGGAGCACTTAGGACCTTGTTCCTATTGCAGTCAGTGAGAAAGGGGAGAAGATGAATGGGGTGTTTTTATGTTTTTTAATCATAGGAGCGTTGCAAGACTATTACTGGAAGCAAGTAGAAGTAAGAGTATTTGTTTTGTTTGGAAGTATTGGAATCTGTTATACCAGCTTTTTGTGGATGCAAAATCCAAACTTGCAACAAGTTCAATCATTTTTAATTGCACTAATACCTGGAATGATTTTAATATGTGCCAGTTTTTTGGGGAAAGATGCAATAGGGCTAGGCGATGGTTTATTTTTTCTTATCAGTGCAACTATGCTAGAATCAGAAGAAGTGTTGCTGCTGTTTCTAGGTGGTTTTATCAGTTGCGGAATTTGGTCTTTGTATTCTTTGGTAAAGAGTGTAATGAAATTTGGAATGTGGAACAAAAAAGAAACGATTCCATTTTTGCCATTTTTACTTCCAGTAGGACTATGGATGATAATGATAAAAGTAGGATAAAGCCAAGGTTAAATGCTAGCTTTACATTAGAAGCAGCGGGGATCATGGCTACTATTTTTCTTTCAATTGCATTTGTTTTAGGGTTTGCCTTTCAACAAGAGATACAAGTGCGAACAACAATGAAACTTCACAGAGAAATGGAAATTGAGCGTCATGCATTAGAAAATGTAGATGAAAAAGAGATTGAAAAGCAGTGGAAGGGAAATGGATGGGAACGGGAAATGCGTGCACGCGTTTTTCGCCCAGAAAAAGATCTTAGAATATTCAGTCTTTTGGAGGAGTTTCGATGAAAATTACATTCCATAGACAAATGCTTCGAAATTATTTAGTGATTACAGAATCAATGCCAAAAACACTGTATTATGAGTGTCATATGTTGAGTTATCATAGGATGGAAGGATTATTACCTTTTTCATATGAGAAAAAAGAGGAAGAGATTTTATATTATTATGAAATTACTTCAAAGCAACCACTGAGCTGCTTTTTGGAAAGAAAAAGGCTACAAGCAGAAGAAATACGAAGTTTGATATTAAGTATTTGCCAAACGATTCAAAAAATGGAACAGTATTTATTGTCAGAGCAATCATTATATTTAAATCCAGAATATTTGTATATTGACCTAGACCAGTTAGAAATAAAACTATGTTTTGTTCCTGGAATGATTCGTGATTTTGCGAATGATTTCGCATCTTTAACAGAATATTTACTTGATAAGGTGGATCGAGAAGATAGAGATAGTGTGATATTAGCATATACGTTATTTCAAGTTACTAGACATGAAAATTTTGGAATGGATGATATTATGAAAGCCATATTTCAAAAGGAAGAACATCACTCTTCCAAGATAGAAGTAGATCGTATGAAGCAAGAAACAATCTCAGAACAGATGACGGAAGAAAGAGAAGAAAAAAAGAAGAAAAAACAGATTAAACAGTGGCTAGAATCCAAGTGGAAGCAAAATAATACTGATACGGGAGTCAGTATGGAAAACCAAATGGAAACAAAGGTGTGGGATACATTATTTATGGAAGCTCCACCACAAGAAGACAATATAAAATTAGCTAGTAGAGACACCGTGTTACTACATAAGGAAACAGATGTAAATGAAACAAGAAGGTTAATCTCATTAACAGAAGGGCAAGAAAATATTGATGTTTTATATGTTCCGTTTATTATTGGAAAACAAGAGAACCTGGTGGATTACCTGCTAGCAGATGAGGCAGTTAGTCGAATTCATATGAGAATCGACCAGGCAGGTGATGTATACTACATTACAGATTTAAACTCCACCAATGGAACGACCGTTGACAATATACCATTGCTCAACAATCAACGTACAGAATTGAAATTAGGTGATGAAATTTCGATTTCCCACTTTCGCTTTCGGTTTCTATGAATTATAATAGATTTCAATAGAAATGTAATAGTGGGAGGTAGTTATGTCATTAGTAACAGGAATTTTAGTCGCTTTAAATGCACTTTATTTTATATTTCTCGAAATGATAGGAGGTAGCGAAAATGTTAACATACTTCGAGAGTATGGAGGTATGTTTGCACCAGATATCCTTGAAAAAGGAGAATATTATCGATTGCTAACTGCAGTTTTTATGCATTCAGGAATTGACCATATCGTGTACAATATGCTTATGCTATGTGTGTTTGGACGATATGTACAACGCTCATTAGGAACGGTTCGATATGTGATAATTTTTCTTTTTAGCGGAGTAGGAGCAAATGTATTGGATTTTGTTTTAAAATATGGAGAAGTATATCCAGCAGTAGGAGTTGGGGCTTCAGGAGCCGTTTATGGATTAGCTGGAAGTATGCTTGCAATTGCTTGGCTACAAGATGGAAGAATTGAAAATTTAAATTTGACACAGATTGTTGCAATGTTAGCGATATCTTTATATCTTGGATATACAGCAGTAGGTGTCAACAATATGGCACATGTATCAGGAGCTATATTAGGATTTTTATTAACAGTAATTCTGTATAAAACTAAAAAATATCGTAATCGAAACAGGAGGGAACCTTATGGGAACAGATAATTGTATTTTTTGTAAGATTGCAAATGGAGTGATTCCATCAGAAACAATTTTTGAAAACCAGCAGTATCGCGTGATTTTAGATTTATCTCCAGTATCAAAAGGACATGCGCTTATTATTCCAAAAACACATTGCCAAGATCTTTGTGATGCAAGTGAGGAAGTACTTCAGGGTGTTTTACCCTTAGCAAAAATGATTGGGAATGCATATAAAGAAGCATTAGGAGCAACTGGTTTTAATATTGTACAAAATAATGGGAAAAGTGCAGGACAAACTGTGTTTCACCTTCATATTCATGTTGTTCCACGATATGGAGAAGGAGATGGAGAGGTCGTTTGGCGATCTCAGAAAGCGCCTGAAGGTCAGTTAGAAGAGGTGGCTTATGTAATTCGAAATTATTTTATGAATAGTAAATAGAGGTAAAAATGGATACAAAACAACAAGAGTTTGAACAGATCTATATGGAATGTAGGCCGATGTTAATTCGGATGGCAGCAAGATATGGAGTTCCTAAGGATGAAGTAGAAGATATTATCCAAGAGGTATTCCTATCATTCTACAAAAGCTATTTTGGAGATGTCAAAGCAAATGAAAACAGACCGCTATTGGGAAAGTGTTTAAGGAACGCCTCTGTGGACTATTTTCGAAAAATGAACCGTAAGAAAATAACCTATTTAGATCAAGAGGCGCTCCAATGTCAAAGAGAAGCAAAAGTTGAAAAGGTTGCAACAGATGTCTTGCACACAGTGATTGAAAAAGAAAAGACACAGCATGTGTTGAAAATCGTAAATGGCATGCGAGAAGATTGGAAAAAAATCTTATTGTTAAATGCTTTTCACGGAATTTCTTTAAGAGAGATTAGCGAGATGCTAGGCATAAGCCATGCATCTTGCCGTATGATTCTCTGTCGAGGTAGAAAGTACATTAATGAAAAACTTCAAGAACAGGGATATCTAGAAGATAATTAATTACGCTTATGAGTTTCGAGTAGTTGGATAATTGTTGTAATCGCATCTGTTAATGAGCTTTTTGACATTTGTTCTGCAATCTGTACTCGATTGTCATAGGTAGATAAAATAGTATCAAATAACCGATCATCGGTTAATACTTCTTCTTCTAACACAACAGAAAACCCTTGCTTTTCAAATGATTTTGCATTTAATATTTGATCGCCCCGACTTGCAGCAGCAGAAAGGGGAATCAAAATATTAGGTTTTCTAAGTGCGAGAAGTTCGCAAATAGAATTTGCACCTGCTCTAGAAACAACAATATCACAAGCTGCAAATAAGTGGCGAAGTGGAGCATCTACATATTCTAATTGCACATAGCCTTCAACACCAATTAAAGATTCATCTAAGTGGTTTTTTCCACAGATATGGATTACTTGAAATTGCTCTAAAAGCCGAGGCAAGATGTTGCGTATAGCAGTATTGACGGCAACGGAACCTAGGCTACCACCCATTACCAATATTGTAGGTTTTTCTTCTGAAAGACCAGCGAATTGAAGGCCAGTTAAGCGATCTCCCTCTAAGAGTTCTTTTCGGATGGGAGATCCTGTAAGGATAGCTTTGTCTTTTGGTAAATGTTCTAAGGTTTCTGGAAAATTACAGCAAACCTTTGTAGCAGAGGGAATACAGATTCGATTAGCTAGTCCAGGGGTCATATCAGATTCATGGATAATGGTAGGAATCTTATAAAGCTTTGCAGCAAGAACAACGGGAACTGTAACAAACCCACCTTTAGAAAAGATGATATCAGGTTTATGTTTTTGTAAAAGGCGAAGACATTCCCCATAGCCTTTTATCACACGGAATGGATCCATAAAGTTTTTTACATCGAAATATCGACGTAATTTACCAGATGAGATGCCATCATAAGGTATATCAGCATTTTCAATTAATTTACGTTCCATGCCTTGATAGGAACCAATATAGCGGATATCATAGCCAAGTGCTCGTAATTGAGGGAGCAAGGCTAGATTTGGGGTTACGTGACCAGCAGTACCACCGCCGGTTAGTATGATTTTTTTCATTAGAAATCCTCCTAGAGTGCGAATACAATGGTTCTATTATAGTAATGATTGGTAAGGTAAGTCAATAACAATTCATAGGATGTAACAATTCAGTCAGGAAAATAACGTCATTTGCCATAGCAAATAAGATATGAGTAAATGGCTATTACAATAACAGATAGATTTTAGAAGGAACAATAAGATGGAGAAAAATCAAAGATCAGAGTTAACACTCATAGAGTTAGAGGATAATGAGATTATGCATGATTTTGAGCAAGCAGAGGAGGAATGGGAAACTCTAAAAAAAGAAAATCCTCAACAAGCTCAACTTGAGATGGAAGAAAGTAAGAAGGCATTTGCTCGCCTAATGGAAACCATTCAAGCTCAAGAAACAATACCGTTAGAAACAGAGGAAGCAAAAGAGAATGGACTAGAGGAAGGGTTAAATCTAGAACAAACATCAAAGGAAGTGATTGGTAAAAATCTGGCGGTAATAGGTACAGTGAAAAAGCGTAAAAAATTAACAAAGATCTTAATCCTAGTAGCAGCTCTTGGAACATTATCGGCAGGGGTAGTTATGAATACCATTGGAGATGAACAGTATGTGGAGTCAGAGATGGAGATTGCTGGAGAACGGCATGGAATGTTTTGGGATGATAATGCTTATTGGGTAGACACTTCTGATGTTCGGAGCGCGTATGTAAAAATTGAAGAAGCGTTACAGATGACTCCAGTACAACTATCCTATATGCCAGATG
>CAYJKD010000174.1:3984-5972 GCA_964370595.1 uncultured Lachnospiraceae bacterium | reverse complement strand
TTGTTTCGTTATACACAAAACTATTCTGTTATTGCAAATCTTCTCTTGCTATTGCTATCGATGGATAATGTTCAAGAGATGTCAAATCCACATCAAACGGAACGGAGTATACCATATAGTAAGCTCCACTATCATTTTCTTTTGTCAATTCATCCAGTTTAGCTTTTGCTTTATCTGTATCCATAGTTATATATACCACTTCTGTAATTCCAAGCTTTTGTTCTTCACGCTCTAAAACATACCCCTTTAGAATAATCTTCAATGGATACTTATCCGATAACCCCATTGCCACATACGCTTCATAATTCATGTCCAATCCTCCTGATATAATCTTTTTACAAGCATCCCATAGGAAAAGAAGAGCCTTTCCTGTTAAGTCTACTAGATAACTATCTATCCGTCAACTGCTCTACAGCATGAAAAACACTACTTAAAATTCTATTCTGACGCCTTTTCGATAATAACTCATGAGATTTGAAGCTAATGGGTGTATCACTATCCTTTGGTGTGTTATACTTAGATTAAAAGCAGCTTGATACTACAATAAATTATTTAGTATCATTAAATAAAGAAAACTAATTGTAATCTTCATGCCAACTGCTTATAAAGCTTTATAGTAACCACTAATTTCTTAAATGCAACCAGCAGTTGACACCTTTCAATCAACGATTGGTGGCGTGCAACCTTTGATTTTGATAGCATATTACTAGGAGGTGTTCAAAATGAACTTAAGTGAAAGAATTCAAAAATTAAGAAAAGAGAATCAACATTCTCAAGAACAACTAGCAGATATATTAGGAGTTTCTCGACAAGCGATTTCTAAGTGGGAAAGTAATCAAGGCCAACCAGAAATTTCTAATGTTATAAAATTATCTCAAATCTACAATGTCACAACCGACTATCTTTTAGTAGGGAAAGAAAATACCCCTTTACCTACTGTCAATAAAGAGTCGAGAATAAGCTCTAAAGCTATGAGTATTATTGCAATTATAGGTGCAACAGCACTTATCACTGTGGGATTTATCACACTTTTGGGATTACTTGGAAGTTATGTTTTATAGAGAGGGGTAGGATTATAAGAATTTTTTTAAAGACAAATATTAGCATTTTAATGCAAAGGCAACACCTTAATACACGCTCAAGGTATTGCCTTCTTTTTACTATTCATTATAATCCAATCGTATTTCGCTATGATAATACCGTTCTGCAAAATCAATTCTTTGCTGTATTTCTTCTATCGTGAATGAAGAGCCACTAGGTGCAACCACCCATTTTTCCTCCACATCATCAAAGCGGTGTACTACTGCTATTATAGTACCTGTAAATTCCGATATCGGACTATCAACACCTAAGATATAGGCATCCTGCTCATCCCCATCGCCTGCATATATACCTTCAATATAACCATAATTGATTGGATATATCATATCTTGGTATTCTGGATGCGGACTTCCCAGAGGTCTATCAACGATAACGGTTACTTCTTTACCGATCATTTTTTCTGCGCCCCCTCTTTATTATTATTTTTTTATCTCTTATCGTTCGTATGCAGCTCGCATGATAAATTAAATATTACTTTTAGAAACAGTAACATATGTAGATGCAACAGCAATCATTCCTGATGCAATTAATACTAGCTTTATATCAACAACAGTTATAAGAACACTACCGAGGATATACCCCAATGGAACACTAACACCTAATAGGCTACTGTTGATTCCACTTACTTTTCCATAGATCTCTTTTGGAATATTCACTTGCATTACCGTTGCTATATTAATGCCTGTCATAGCAAGTGCAAATCCTAAGATTCCTAGAGCTATTGCAAGTACTACCGTATTATCATACATTGCCCACACTAGAAATGATATCCCTTCCAGATAATACCCAGTCATAACTGCTTTTTCAGATGAAATATATTTTGATAATCGAACAGCATTAAGAGAGTACATTAAATTTCCCATAGGAATCATCATCAACATAATTCC
>CAYJKD010000174.1:0-3974 GCA_964370595.1 uncultured Lachnospiraceae bacterium | reverse complement strand
AATGATTTCACTTCCAGATAATACCCAGTCATAACTTGCTCTCGTTCTAATCTTACTATTATCACTCGGTATGTAGCAATACGGAATAAATACCTTAACAATCCCCGATAGAATAAAACTAAGTCCATTAATTAGCAATACCATTGGATAGCCTAGGACTTGGCACATCAATGCACCAATTCCATTAAACATTAACCCTAGAACACGATGTAGTGTAGTAGATACCGAATTTGCCTTCAAGTATTGCTTTTCCTCAGTCATAATACCTTTGATAAACATTTGATGTGACAAAGAGTGAAATGTATCACAGGTATTCATTGCAAACGTAATTAGGAAAATTAGTAATATATTACTTTTATAAAAAAACATGACTGCTAATATAATTGCCAAGATGGCATTGATTCCATCACAAATAATCATCGTTTTTTTATTATTTACCCGATCTGCTAAACCGCCTGCAATGACAGAAAATATAATTTGAGGAACAAAAGAAACTGCAAGATTTAATCCTGCCAGTATATAGGACTGAGTATATGATAATACATAAAGCATTGTAGCAATGCTACTAATTAGATCTCCTGAATAAGAAATTCCTTTTGCAAATAAGTATATCTTAAAGCTTGATGGCAGATGATTGTGTTTCATTTAATCCCTTGTCCCCCAATGCTATTATTCATTTAGTATATATTTTTGTTTCCTTATTTATTAAAATTTTCCACTCCTTACAATGCAACCCATAGTTATCTTACTATAATTTTCTCAATGACTACTATTTTTCAAAATACTCACTGGATAACATGCCATAATATGTAACATCAACAATTCCTTGATTATTATAATCTGATTGCCTTAATGTTCCCTCATATTTCAATCCACATTTGCTCATAACTTTGCCTGAACTAGGATTGTTCGGATCGTAGCGTGATTCAACTTTACTTACCTTCATTTCTTCAAACATAAAAGGAATAATCCCAGAAAATGCCTCTGAAACAATACCTTTATTCCACCACTTAAATCCAATACAATATCCGATATGAGCCAAATTCGCTTTCTCGTTAATCTCTACAACAGAAATCGTTCCGATTGGTTCTTCTATTTCTTTAAGAACAATTGCCCACTGATAAAAATCATCTTTTTCATAAGATTCTATCCAATCATTTACAACATTCTCTGTTACACTAATATCCGTGTGTGTTGGCCATGTAAGATACTTTGTAACTTTATCATCATTACACCAGTTGTTAAATGTTGCACTTACATCACTTTTTAAAAACTTCCTTAAAATCAATCGTTCTGTTTGAATTTCTTTCGTGCCTAAATGTATCATATCGTCTCTCCATTCATTTGCTTAAATTTAAACTACTCATCTCTTTTAACTGTTTTCGTAACAAGCTACCCTCTGCTCGAATAGTTGTTCTGTTTTTAATATCATACATCACGAGCCATACAGTATCAACCCCTAATTTCCCTGCAATATTGATTCTTGATTGTGCAGGGAGTATAACATCAATAAGTAAATGAGTAAAACCACTAACGATTAATGAATCATTGTAATTAGTTGCTAACTATTATACAAATAGCAATCTTTTGTATGGTCGTTTACTATTCCCGTTGCTTGCATAAATGCATAAACCGTTGTAGATCCCAAAAATTTAAATCCCATTTTCTTTAAATCCTTGCTAAGTTTATCTGAAATTTCTGTTGTAGCTGGAAGTTCTTCCATGGAATCATATTTGTTTTTAATAGGAGTACCACCAACATAACTCCAAACAAATTGATCAAAGCTACCATGCTCTTTTTGAATCTGTAAAAATAATTTTGCATTGTTTATGGCAGCGGTAATTTTTCCACGATGCCTTATTATCTTTTCGTTTCGTAATAACTCTTCTACTTTGTTATCATCATAGTTTGAAACTTTTATTGGATCAAAATTATCAAATGCGATTCTAAAATCATCTCGCTTTTTTAGAATTGTTATAAAGGAAAGACCAGCTTGAAATGCTTCAAGGGTAAGCATTTCAAAAAGCTTATTATCATCATGAACTGGTCTCCCCCATTCGTTATCGTGATATTCTCTATAAATTTCAGATCCATCAAGCCATCCACATCGTTTTTTATCCATTATCTAAAACTCCTTTTTGATTTTTGATACTATTATACAGAAGATAATGTGACAACTGTATGTCATATTATCTTCTGTTACACCGTTTATTCATAAATAGACATTATAATTCAAACTCTGAATTTCGTCTACCACGACTCCACTGATATACCAATACTGGCGTGAGTACCGATAGTGTAAGTAATCCCATAGCTGAAACAATTATCGGCATCCATTCATAATGATAACTAGATGTCACAAGCAACCCTGAAAATGCATTGACAACATAATAGGTTATGAAACTTCCAAGCATCATGAACAGTATCATGGTACTACCTCCATAAAAAACACCTTCCCATATAAGCATAGCATTTATTTGCCTATGGGTCATACCGATACTATGCAAGATTAGAAGTTCTGTTTTTCGCTGAGTAATATTCGTTATCATAATATTAACAAAATTCATAGCTCCAATGAAACCAAATAGAATACCTAGTGCATTTCCTACCATAATAATCGTAAACTGCATCCGTTCAATCTCTTTCGTATATATCAACTTGCTTTCATAAGCAAGTGTGGGTGCAGATGTTTCTATATAGTTGTGAATAAAATACTCAGCCTCTCCTAAATAAGTATCTTCTATATTGATTGTCATGGTAAGGGGTAAATCATTCTCTACTTGTTTTAAAAATTCTTCTTCAGGCAAGATGAATTTCAAGCTCCCATATGAGGTTAGGCGCCTGTCAATGGGGTAGGGTATATCTCCAAGTGAGAGAATTTCATACTCCTTTGAATTTCCATTTTCAAAATCTAAAACCACAGTTTCCCCTACTTGATAACGCCCTTGTTGTTCCTCTGTATATTCCGTCACAAGAACATATGTTCCCGTTTGAAACTTAGCAATCATTTCTTTTGTAAGTGTGCTTCGAATGGGGTTACGATCTAATGGATGAGTAGGGAGTAATGACAAGAGATTTTCACTTACACCATAGATATTGGACGTTTTAGCAGAATACACATAGGTAAAACCTATGTCTTCCACTCCTTGCATGGTAGAAATTGCTTCTACCACATCATCGGTAATTGCATCTTGATTAGATGACTGTGATTCTCGGTTAATATTTTCTTTGCTAGAAATCAACAAATCCGATACAGCAAAACTATTTAGGTTCTCTTCTACATTCCATCCTCCTACATAGGTATAGGTAATATTAAATATCACGAGAGAAAGTAGTAAGGAGATAATTACAAATATAGTCTTCTTCTTGTTTCGTCCAAAATTTGCAATTGCCATAGTAAATGGAGTTACAAAGTGACTTGTTTTTTTATTCCTATCCCTCTTATCTTCACTATGTTTAATCGCCTCTATGGGAGACATTTCACTTAGAAGCAAAGCAGGTTTGAAACAACCCATTGAAATTGTTATAAAAGTCATCATGGCAGATAGTAAAAAGATAAGCGGATTCCTACTAATAATAAAGTTTTTTAGTTCACTAGTTGCAACGATAGTTGGCATGACTTTTGCACCGATTAGATAGCCAATCAAAAGCCCCATAGGAGTACTTAGCATAAATAAAGTCACAATTTGTCGATACAAGATTTTCTTTAACTGTTTTCCTGTGGTACCAATGGTTTTTAATAATCCAAAAAAACGTATGTCACTGCCTACTGAAATCAGAAAAACATTATGGATAATAAGGTATCCTGAACATGTAATCAAACCTATTAGGAAAAGCAACATAATAAAATCACTAGGTTGTGTCTGTTGAACATAGAATTCTTGTAAGGAGTCTGCTATGCTCATTCCTATGGTAAATGTAGCTGTGAACATGGTACTAGTAAGCACAATTGCTATGATAGCTATTACATTAAT
>CAYJKD010000173.1:0-6014 GCA_964370595.1 uncultured Lachnospiraceae bacterium | reverse complement strand
AGTATCTCAACTGGATTCGTAAGTAGATCGAAAATTACGCCTTCTTCTTTTGCATGATGAACTTCTTCCACCCTTGCAGGTAGTTCCGATTCACTACGTCTATAAACGATATGAACTTCTGCTCCAAGACGTAATGCAGTACGCGCTGCGTCCATTGCAACGTTTCCTCCACCAACAACTGCAACTTTTTGTCCAGCACTAATTGGTGTATCAAAATCATCACGGAATGCTTTCATCAAGTTATTTCTAGTTAAGTATTCATTTGCAGAAAATACACCATTTGCATTTTCTCCAGGAATACCCATGAACTTAGGAAGCCCAGCACCAGAACCGATAAATACCGCCTCAAACCCTTCATCTTCCATCAGATTCTCAATGGTTACCGATTTACCAACTACAACGTTTTTCTCTAAAGTAACACCAAGTTTTAACACATTATCAATTTCATTTTTAACAACCGTATCTTTTGGCAAACGAAACTCTGGAATACCATACAGTAAAACACCACCTGGCTCATGGAATGCTTCAAAAATCGTTACATCATAGCCTAGTTTAGCAAGATCGCCTGCACATGTAAGACCTGCAGGACCTGAACCAATCACTGCAACTTTCCTATTTTTCTTTTCAGCTGTAACAGTAGGTACAAATCCATTTTCTCTTGACCAGTCTGCAACATATCGCTCAAGTTTACCAATTGAAATTGGCTCGCCTTTGATTCCACGAATACAAACACCTTCACATTGTGATTCTTGTGGACAAACACGTCCACAAACAGCAGGTAGTGCTGAAGAGTTCGCAATGATTTCAGCTGCTTCTTTCATATTCCCCTTTTCTACCTCTCCAATAAAAGATGGGATATCAATTGCTACTGGGCATCCACCGATACATTTCGCATTTTTACATTTGATACATCTAGATGCTTCTTCCATTGCTTCTTCTTTATTGTAACCAAGACATACTTCTTCAAAATTCGTTGCTCTTACTTTTGGATCCTGCTCTCTAACAGGCACTTTTTTTAATATATCCATTTCTTCTTATTCCCCCTGATTATTCGCAGTTTCCACAACCACCGTGGTGTGTATCACCTTCTTGTTTCTTTAACATTGCACGTCCTTCTTCCGTTTTATAGGTTTGTTGACGTTTCATAGCTTCTTCAAAATCAATGAGATGACCATCAAACTCTGGCCCATCTACACAAGCAAATTTAACTTCTCCACCAACTGTAACACGACATGCTCCACACATTCCAGTACCATCTATCATAATTGGATTTACACTAACAATCGTTGGTAAATTTAATTCCTTTGTTAACAGACAAACAAATTTCATCATAATCATAGGACCAATTGCGACACAAACATCGTATTCTTTTCCTTGGTTTTGAACTAAATCTTTGATTACATCTGTAACAAGCCCTTTGTTTCCATAAGAACCATCATCTGTCGTAACATATACATTTTTTGCTACCGCTTTCATCATATCTTCTAGAATGAGCATATCTTTATTTTTTGCGCCGATGATAACATCTACATCAACTCCATTTTCCTTCATCCACTTTACCTGAGGGTAAACCGGAGCAGTGCCAACGCCTCCTGCTACGAATAAAAATTTCTTTTTCTTTAACTCTTCTAAATCTTCATGAATAAATTCCGAAGCATTTCCTAGTGGACCAACAAAATCTTGGAAAACATCTCCTTGCTTTAAAAATGCCATTCTTTTTGTGGAAGCACCAACTGTTTGAACCACAATAGTTACAGTTCCTGTTTCACGATTAAAGTCACTAATGGTCAGTGGAATACGCTCGCCTTTGTCATCAATTCTAACAATGACAAATTCTCCTGGCTGACATAGATTTGCCACCCTTGGAGCTTTCACTTCCATTAAATAAATGTTTTCTGCCAAATTATCCATTTTTACTATTTCGTACATTTTCTTCCTCCCTAACATTCTCAAAACTATTTCATATTCTACCATTGACAATTGATTTTAACAAGTCAAACACTTATTTTTTCGTATACATGCGGAATTCGTAGCATAAATCAAAATACGTTTGCTCATCACTACACACAACTTGTTTCCATTCCTCATCTGTATCTAAATTAGGAAAATACGTATCCGCCTCATATTTAAAATCAATATAAGTCACATGTGCAGTATCACAAAATGGTAAAAATTGTTCATAAATAGTTTGTCCACCAATAACAAATACTTCACTAGAATCATAAGACTCTATCTCTTTTAATACTTCATCCATGCTATAGCATAAGATTGCACCTGACACCTTATAGTTCTTATCATTTGTTAGCACAATATTTTTTCTACCATATAGTGGTTGTTTTCCTGGAAGAGACTCTAGTGTCTTTCTTCCCATTATAATTACTTTTCCAAGTGTTTCTTCTCGAAACATCTGCTGGTCAAGTGGTATGTTTACCAATTGTTGTCCTTTATTTCCGATACCCCAATTTTTATCTACTGCAACAATAATATTCATCTTATTCTTCTATCTCCAATGTAATCAATTCATTCCCATAAGGAAGTGTTTTAATCCAATCACAAAACTCGTGCCACTCTGAAAGTTTATGATTTTTTCGAGAATGATAAATATTAATTAGTGTTTCATAATTAAATGTACATGTTCTCATTTGATTATAACTAGATGGTAACAATTGAATCATATCATACCAGTCCCCCTTGTTTTTAGTCTCAAGAAAACGGAGTCGTATCATCTCTAATTGATCAACAATTGTATACATAAAAGTTTTTGTACCATCTGTCATATGATCACAACTAAAATCCTCTATTGAAAATGCCTTGCTATGAATTTTATGCATAGTACTCGTAGAGTTTGCTACTGTTGACACTTTATAAGTATCATATTCTTTCCACCAATACAATGGTGCGGTAATATCGACTGATACAAATATTTGACGAATAAATTTACGATGATCACTCCCAGCTTTTCTAAGCCTTTTTGCTAAATCCAAATCATTTGGTCCTAGACAATATGCTCCTGCTTCATCATAATAACTATCCATTCGTCCCCAACTATTCATTGGATTTCTAGCTCCACGTATTGCGTTCTCTATATTCATAACACTTGTGCGTTCTAAATTAATCATGTATTTGTACCTACCTTTTCTTGATTGATATCGATATCTTCAAGCTCCAAAGGTTCTTTCATGGAATATCGAAATAAATCTCCTAAATTCCCTTTGATAATTGACTTGCCACCAATATCGCCTTTTAATTGTAATAGTTGAGGCCAATATTGTCTAGTAAAAATTGATGGATTTCCTAATCTTCCTTGAAATTCAACACACCCTAATCCCTTTTTACTCCTACTCCACTCGTCGATAAACGCCACAATACTCTCTTGTTTCAGCCAAGGTTGATCACATACACAAAAACACACACTATCGCAATCGGGTAGTAATTGATTGATTGCTAGAATAATAGAACTAGAAATTCCAAGCTCAGGATTCTTATTTCGAATAACCTTAAATCCTAGTTTTTTTCCATATGCTTCAATTTCATCATATTGGGTAACGATTATTTTATCGCAGTGCTCAATCATGCTCACTTTTGAAATTATATGCTCATGCATTGCTTTTCCATCTACTTGATAAAGCAATTTGTTTGAACCGAATCGTACGCTATTTCCCGCTGCCAAAATTACTATGGATAATTTCATAATTCGTTTCCTAACTGCAAATTCTTTTATTTTGATAGGATAAAATTCCTTCTAATACCCCTCCTGCAATTGCAGAAGCTTTATCTGAAACTTGGAAACAATGCTCAACTTCACATCTCGGATCGATATCTCCAGCTTTCATATTCGTATAGACAGTAATACCATCTTGAAGGATCCCTCTTACCACTCCATCAATTTGTGCATAGATAGGAGCCTCATCAACATAAGCTACAATATCTCCTTTTTTCACAATTGCTCCAATGGATTTGTTTCCTTTAAAACTTCCATTAGAATTGGTACGAATAATTCGCTCTGTCGTATATCCTCCAATTTCTCCTGGTATACCTGTATTTGCAATCGCTGAGCCGTTCCAAATACATCTTCCGATATAATGACCCCTTTTTGTTTCCACAACGCAATGGCAATCCATAGAAGCATTAAATCCAGGTCCTACTCCAATTACTAGTTCTGCATCCTTAATTGTTGTATTGATATTACGCTTTGCCAATATTGCATCAACCACAATATCTGGAGCCCATTCTTTGCAAATGAATGCTTTTTCATCTACACATACTGCAATATTGCCTGCTTCGTGGGTCGCTTCTATATCCCTTAGGTTATAGCACAAAACACCGGTAACCTCTTCTACTTTTGATATATTTTCATATACAGCAGGAGAAAAGGCAACACTTCGTCTTACCGTTGTAGGTTCGCTAATTTCTGTCATAACAATTTTAAATCCACACCGATGTAGCCTAAGCGCTATGCCTGACGCCAAATCTCCAGCACCTTTAATCAGCACTTTATGTTTATTCATCTATGACTCCATTCTGTCAAATTTTCTATTCCCTAATATCATATGATGTGACTGCAGACCCATAACGAAATAATGGTGGTAGTCTGCGAATGATGGTTTCTGCCATTTTGATTTTCTCTTGGGTATCTGCTTGATTTAATACAACACGGTACTCTACCATCTTAGCTGCATCCACACCTTTTCTACTCCCTCTTAAATCCATGAGCATAATGGTAATATCTTCTTCATTTACAAGTTCCGTTTCATTCTTTCGAACCCAACTTCCATGACTATCAAATCGAAAACAAACTTCCTTAAACGGCTTTTCAAGAGCACTTAGACCCACACATGCAATAACCATCTGTGAATCTGGATGAATTACTGGTTCATGGGTAGCAGGAACTTTTAAAGGCATTCCTTTCGCTCCATCACTTTCAATAAGTATAAAATCCACATGTTCACCAATCTGCATTATACCCGATGGTGCACATAGCTTATCAATTCCACTATGTTCAACCGGCTTTCCGATTATTACCAAAGATTCTTCCCACTTCTTATCACAGATTTCATTCCAATCCTCGCATAACATCACATTTGCTTTCATTGGCTTTTTAATATGCGTAGTTGTTGTAATTACAACCCTCTTGCCTCTCTCCACAAGTTCATCTGCAAGCTGGTACATCGTACTTGTTTTTCCGCCCGCCCCGATCAATGAAATAATACGTGGCACTGGATGTTCTAATTGAAGTACATCGCAAAGCGCATTTCTCGGTTTTAAGTTAAGTGAATTAAAGTTCCATCCATATAGTTTATCTAAAAACTGATTACGCTCCCATATCCTTACATGCTTATGATACTTTTCCTCCCCAAGCATCATACGGTACAGATGTTCCAATTCACATTTGACGTCTATAGACGTTTTCATTAGTGGTAGGTAATATAGACTGAAATCCACTCCATAAACATGACTCTTCGCCGTTGTTGGAATGCATCCATTCTTTTTGTAAAAATCCATTCTTTTATTGCGATTAATTCCTTCCTCAAATGAAGCTGCTGCAAAGATACTCTCACATTCAAGTAAGATTCCATTATAAGTATGGTAAAATGCGCCAATTGCTTTCAAGGCACTGCTCCCATACCCCATTTGCCTTTTATCATTGCATACAGCAAAGTAATCCATTAAGATTACATTTCTATTTTTTTCAATTAAAAACATACCATAGGCACATAAAATATCTTCTTCATAAATACCAAGGCCTTCGTACTGTCCTTTCTCTTGCAGCACTAACATAGAGTTTAACGGTTTCAACTCCTGCTTTGGAAAATCATTTACCATATGATTGTTATAGACTTCTGTTATTTCATAATTCTCTAATTGTTTTACTATTAAATTTTTCATTTTACCATTGTACCACAAGTCAGAGAAGAATCCAATACAACTTAAATTCTTCTCTGTAATCTTAATTTAATTGGTTACAGTTCACGGTGCATGGAAAAGATAGTAAAGTAAGCGTGTAAGCTTGCTTA
>CAYJKD010000172.1:0-6034 GCA_964370595.1 uncultured Lachnospiraceae bacterium | reverse complement strand
TCAAGACACCGCCCTTTCACGGCGGTAACACGAGTTCGAACCTCGTTAGGGTCATATGGCGACATAGCCAAGCGGTAAGGCATGGGTCTGCAACACCCTGATCACCAGTTCAAATCTGGTTGTCGCCTTAAAGAAGCTGAGGATTTTCTTATGAAAATTCTTGGCTTTTTCTGTGTTTAGAAATAATAAGAATAGCATAATTGATAAATTTGCTAGCTAAAAATCATTGGTAATATATGAAATACAAGAGCTTTAAAATAGGGGAGTAAGGAAAAGCACATAATATATCGAGAAAGAGCACTAGTAGCAAGAAGGAGAAGTTATATGGAACTAAAAGGAATTAAAAGAACAAAAGGAAAATTAAAAACTTGTGCAGCTGTACTTGCTTGTTCATTGTTGTTGCAATCAACAACAAGCGCAGAAATGGTCCCCACCGCCGAATTAAATACGCCAATGATTAAAACAGAAATTAAGGATAATACATTGTATATCTCAAAAGCAACCTATTCAAATGGAATTTCTATTGGATGGGAAGGTTTTAAAGAATCAGTTGATAAATTAAGTGAGGAGTTTGATGAATCAAATGCAAACGCACAAAAAAAATACTCATTTGATTCCATAGAGGATAAGAACGAAGGGATAATTCATGTAGATATGGATTTTGTTGGAAATGAAATTATGCGTCCAGTAGATATTATTTTTGTTATGGATCAATCTGGAAGTATGAATATGCATTACAATAAAGAGAAATATACGGGTGGATATCAATACACTATTCCATCCTTAAATCCAAGTAATGTACATCGACTTCGAATAACTGCAGATGGAATTTCTTATTATTATTTAATCAATCCATCTCAATTTGAAAATATTACGGATTGGACTTCAGTAAGCGATCGAAATCCTAATCCGATAAAAACAGCTTTTGCAGATGCTTGTGAAAAAGAACTAGGATTTACTCCTGTTAATATTACAATTGAAAAGGAAACAAATTATTCTGAATTACTATACAGTCCAAAAGAGGGAACAGAAAAAACAGTTTTTCCTATGGAGTCAACCAGTATAGAGAGCTTAATTGATTCATCAAGTATAATATTGTCAGATGCAACCGTTTCCAATGCGACCCCTTCGGATGCAACGGTTTCCAATGCGACAAAATCCAATGCAGTAAGTTATTCTATTGTAGATTCTGACAAAATCCATCTTCTTGATTATTACGATAAAATTGAAACGATTGATTACACAGGGGAAAATCAATATCACTCTCCAGAAACAGTAAAAGTTGGTAGTGAAATCAGTGATTTGCAAGAATTGATTAAAGAAGGTAGACCCTTTGATCGAATGATGGCATCCAAGTATATTATGGGAGATTTAGCGAATATGATTTTTGAAGGATCCGATCGAAATCGTATGGGATTCGTTAATTTCGCAGGAGATGTAAAACAAAAAACTACTAATGTAGCATACGCGTGGGATGAAGCGGATTGGAATAATTTTTATCTCACGGATGGATATGGAGGTACGAATCACATAGGTGCATATGAAGAAGCAATAGAGATGTTGAAAAACAGGGGGGTAATAGATAATGATGAACGAGACACCTATGTTATTTTGCTTACTGATGGTGCGCCGAATGGTAATGCCTTTGCAACTGTGGAAGCAGATGAATTAAAAAACGACTATAATGTAAAATCAATTGTTGTTGGTGCGTATATGCGAGATGGATCGATGACAAGTATTGAAGAGTATGCATCATTACTTGATGGTAAGACACCAGCCATGTATTACTGTGAAAACACAGATGATATGATTGAACTGTATGAAATTCTAAAAGAAATACTTCGAACGGTATCCTATGGGTATGAAGAAATCATTAATGCGAATATGAAGCTTAAAATTGATGAAAATTATCCAATTCACTTAGAATGGGTAACAGAAGGTAGTGCAGAAGGCGAAACAGAGACAGCAAAAATAACGTCTCTAGAAAAAGGTAAGGCTTATGGAATAACATTAACAGAAAATGAAGATGGAAGTTCAACTCTTAAATGGGATAGTAAAACTTATGGGTTTGAAAGCGGACGCTTAAGTTTTTATAAATACTTTGATATTCAAACAGCAAATTTAGATGATCAGGGAGCATTAAACTCTGAATTAAGTAATGGTACAAATATTGGCTATATATTAAAAGATAAAGATTCTGGGAATAGTATTCCAATTAAATCAGAAGAATCCATTCACGTAGAAACGACTAAAATTAATTTAAGTTTAACTACAACAACTGATTATCTAGTAAAAGCAGGAGACCCAATAAATTACCATTTGCATGTGACAAATAGTGATAACTTTGCAGTGGAAGATTTACTTACGTATTGTTCATTACCAGTTGATACCACGTTTGCATATTCACCTCATGGAATATATAATGAATCAACAAATAGAGTTGAATTCATGATTCCATCCATAGAACCGAATGAAACACTCACTTTGGATTTTACAGTATTTGTAGCTGATGATAAAGATTCAGGAATCATAACGAATATTGGATATTTGGGATTAGAAGATGCACCAGTAATAGGAACATTATATTCTGAGGTAGTAAATCACGAAGTGATCCCAACAGAACCAGAAGAAGATGGGGATGAAAACAGTGGGTCTTCAGGTGGCACTTCAGGTGGATCGGCTGGAGGTGGATCATCAAATGATTCAAATGATAGCCATCCACCAGTATGGACAGAAACAACAGCACCTACAAGTGAGAGTACTACAGCAGAACAAGAAGAGCCACAAATAGAACCAGCCATTGGACCTTCAACAGATGTGTCAATTACTTCAGTGAATATTCCAGAATATGAAGCGGTTACAGAACAGGAATTAAGAGAATATCAAATTCTTCAACAAATATATGACGAGGGCAGACCTTTAGGGAAAAAAGACGGACAGTATTATACCTTAGACGATGATGGAGTTCCTACTACGATTGTACTTAGCCTTTTGCCAAAAACTGGTTATGAAAATCATAGTTGGAAATATAGCTTAGGGTTGATTGGATCTGTAATAGGAATTGTGTGGATAACATTAAATAAGCGAAAGAAAAATTTAAATTAGGCAGTTTTATGTTTAGGAAAAATCTCAGGTATTATCTGGGATTTTTTCTTGCTTAAATCCGTTTCGAAACTGTTATTTTAAATAAAAATTCAGTTGATTTACTCATTTATAAATGGCATGATGGAGCTGTTACAACTATAAAGAATTAGTAACCTAATTTTCTTGACAAATATAATGAAATACTGTAGTATTAGATAGAACTAACTGAAGAACCAATGAGGAGTTAATCGTATGGATAACAAAGATATAAATAAGCACTTAAATTTAACTCAAGTATCTTTAAATGAGACATGTATAATTAAAGCAATAGATACAAATGATCAAGAATTGGAAAGTTTCTTGTTTACTTTAGGGTGCTATCCAGGAGAAGCTGTTACCGTAGTGTCCAGTCTTTCAAGTAATTATGTGATTGCAATTAAGGATGCTAGATACAGTATTGACAAAGAATTAGCTGAGGCAATTGTGGTATAATACGTTATGCCATGTTCAAAAGTTAGGTTTAACTAATAATATCAAGGAGGAAATTAGCATGAGAATTGCATTAACAGGAAATCCAAATAGTGGAAAAACAACACTGTTTAACGCGATTACAGGAAAAATCGAAAAAGTAGGAAACTGGGCAGGTGTTACTATTGAGAAAAAAGAAGGGGACATCAAAAAAAGTTTTTACAATGGTAGCGAATCAGTTATTGCAGTAGATTTGCCTGGAGCATATTCCATGTCTCCATTTACCTCAGAAGAAAATATTACAAGAGATTTTGTGAAAACAGAAAATCCAGATGTTATTATTAATATTGTAGATGCTACAAATTTAAGTCGTAGTTTATTCTTTACAACACAGTTATTAGAATTAGATATTCCAGTTGTTGTTGCACTGAATAAAAGTGATTTAAATGAGCAGAAGGAAATCAAAGTTGATGTAGAAAAACTATCAAAATTATTAGGCTGTCAGGTTATATATACAGCAGCTACGAAAAATGAAGGCCTAAAAGAATTGATGGATGCGGTAGTTGCAGCAAAAGGAACTGGACAAAAGGCACCTTATACACAAGGTGATGTTGAGTTAACAGATAGCAAAGCTGTTATGGAATCAGATAAGAAGAGATATGCATTTGTTAATGACATTGTTTCTAAAGTTGAAAACAGAAAAGTGAGTAGCAGCAAGCAAACAAAACAAGACGTTGCAGATCGAATCATTGCAAATAAGTGGCTTGGAATTCCAATATTTGCTGCTGTAATGTGGGCAGTATTTTCAATTTCTCAAACACATGTAGGACCGTTGATTGCTGATATTTTAGTAGGTTGGATTGACGGATTAAATGGAATGGTAGGCGAAGCATTAGGTGAAAGCGTATCTCCAGTATTAAGTGCAATTCTATTAGATGGAATTATTGGTGGTGTAGGAGCCGTGGTTGGATTCTTGCCACTAATCATGGTTATGTTTTTCCTACTTGCACTATTAGAAGATTGTGGATATATGGCTAGAGTTGCTGTAGTTATGGATCGTTTCTTAAAAATAGTAGGATTGTCTGGAAAATCAATCATCCCAATGGTAATTGGTACAGGATGTGGAATTCCAGGAGTTATGGCAACAAGAACAATTAAGAATGAAAGACAAAGAAGAACCACAGCTATGTTAACACCATTTATGCCATGTGGAGCAAAATTACCTGTTATTGCATTGTTTGCAGGTGTATTCTTCAATGATGCAGCTTGGGTTGGAACTTTGATGTATTTTGTAGGTATTTTTATCATTATTTTAGGTGCGTTGATTATTGTAAGAATTACTGGAGAAAAAAATGCAAAATCATTCTTCATTATGGAATTACCAGAATATCGATTCCCAAGTATTGGTAGAGCAACAATCTCAATGCTTTCAAGAGGAAAAGCATTTATTATTAAAGCAGGTACAATTATTTTGCTTTGCAATATGATCGTACAAGTAATGCAAACATTTAACTGGAGTTTCCAAGTGATTGAAGAAGGAATGGAACATACAAGTATTCTTGCGAGTATTTCATCACCATTTGCATTCTTACTAATTCCTCTAGGATTTGGTGCTTGGCAACTTGCGGCAGCTGCAATTACTGGATTTATTGCAAAAGAGAATGTTGTTGGAACATTGGCAGTAGTTTATGGAATTACTAATTTTATTGATACAGAAGAGTTAGCTCTAGTTTCTGGGTCAGGAGAGGTAGCAACTGTAATGGGATTAACATCAGTAGCAGCACTTTCTTACTTAATGTTTAACTTATTTACACCACCTTGTTTTGCGTGTATCGGTGCGATGAATGCAGAAATGGATAGCAGAAAATGGTTATGGGGTGGCGTTGCACTTCAGTTTGGTACAGGATACGTAGTAGCATTTTTCGTATATCAAATTGGTACATTAATTACTACTGGTGCTTTAGGTAGTGGATTTGTACCAGGATTGATTGCAGTAGCAGCAATGATTGGATATGTAGTATATCTTGTATCAAAAGGCGATAAAAAAGCTGCAATGAAATTGAAGGGATTAAAGCAAGCCTAGAAAGCGAGGCAAATTATGGCTAATGTAATTGTTGGAGGAATCATAGTATTGATCCTTGTAGGAGTTATTACTTATATTGTGAAAGAGAAAAAGAAAGGTACAAAATGTATCGGATGCTCTTGTGGTGGAGGTTGTAGCTCGAAGGAAAAAGAAAATGATGAAAAATCAAAATCTTGTAAGTGCCAATAAGGTGATAAAATGGTTATGTCAGTTTGATTTCAATCGAAAAATATTCTTGCAATTTTAATTTTTTCATGATAAGATTTACTAGTAAAAAATAAATAAGTTCTTCGGGGCAGGGTGTGATTCCCTACCGGCGGTGATAGTCCGCGACCCACGAAAGTGGTTGATTCGGTGTAATTCCGAAACCGACAGTATAGTCTGGATGAGAGAAGAGAA
>CAYJKD010000171.1:0-6043 GCA_964370595.1 uncultured Lachnospiraceae bacterium | reverse complement strand
ATCGTAGAAGGGGATTCTGCAGGCGGATCGGCAAAAACAGCTAGAAATCGTAAATATCAAGCAATTTTGCCGATTCGTGGAAAAATCTTAAATGTAGAAAAAGCATCCATCGATAAGGTGCTTGCTAACGCAGAAATCAAGACTATGATCAACACGTTTGGATGTGGATTCAAAGAAGGGTTTGGAAATGATTTTGATATTGCAAAGCTTCGCTATCATAAGATAATCCTTATGACAGATGCGGATGTAGATGGAAGTCATATCGATACGTTATTGCTAACATTTCTATACCGTTTTATGCCAGAGCTTATTTATAATGGGCATATTTACATTGCTATGCCACCTCTTTATAAGGTGATGCCATCTAAGGGTGAGGGTGTTTACCTTTACGATGATAAGGAATTGGAGCGTTATCGTAAGACTCATAAGGGCGAGTTTCGTCTTCAAAGATATAAAGGACTAGGAGAGATGGATCCAGAGCAGCTGTGGGAAACAACACTTGATCCTGAACGACGTGTGTTAAAGAGAGTGGAAATCGAGGATGCTAGAATGGCATCAGAAGTCACAGAAATGCTGATGGGAAGCGAAGTGCCACCTCGTAGACGTTTTATCTATGAGCATGCCAACGAAGCCGAGATTGACGCATAAGGAGAGTTAGAAGATGAGTGAGAAGATAATTAGAAGCGAATATTCAGAGGAAATGCAACGAAGTTATATGAACTATTCTATGAGTGTCATTACTGCTCGTGCGATTCCTGATGCTAGGGATGGTCTGAAACCAGTGCAGAGAAGAGTTCTATATGATATGAGTGAATTGCGTCTCCATCACGATAAGCCACATAGAAAATCTGCTAGAATCGTAGGAGATACCATGGGTAAATACCATCCCCATGGAGATAGTTCTATCTACGAAACATTGGTAGTGATGAGCCAAATGTTTAAAAAAGGAATGCCACTAGTTGATGGGCATGGAAACTTTGGTTCCATCGAAGGGGACGGTGCCGCTGCAATGCGTTATACCGAGGCGAGGCTACAAAAATTCGCGGAAGAAGTATTCTTAAAAGATCTAGATAAAACCGTTAAATTTGTCAGTAACTATGATGAATCGGAGAAAGAGCCTGAAGTGCTTCCAGTACGAGTTCCCAACCTTTTAATCAACGGAGCAGAGGGAATTGCTGTGGGGATGAGCACCTCGATTCCAACCCATAACCTAGGAGAGGTAATCAATGGGGCATTAGCCTTGATTGATGATCCAGAGATTACAACCCAGCAGTTGATGGAATATATACCAGGACCTGATTTTCCTACAGGGGGAATCATTTCTAACAAAAAAGAGCTCCAAGGGATTTATGAAACGGGTACGGGAAAAATCCGCATTCGAGGCAAGCTAGAGGTAGAGCTAGGAAAGCGTAAAGCTGATAAGGATAAGTTAATTATCAGTGAAATCCCATATACCATGATCGGTGCAGGAATTAATAAACTACTAGTAGATATTGCTGATTTAGTAGAATCAAAAAAACTTAACGATGTAGTGGATATCTCTAATCAATCTAGTAAAGATGGGATTCGCATTGTATTAGAGCTTAAAAAAGACGCAGATATTGATAAGATTAAGAATATCCTATATAAAAAGACGAAACTTGAAGATACCTTTGGGGTAAATATGCTTGCAATTGTGAATGGAAAACCAGAGACATTAACCCTACTTTCGGCATTACAAACCTACTTGGAGTTCCAATACACCAACACAAAGAAAAAGTATGAAACCTTATTAGAAAAAGAGTTAGAGAAAAAAGAGATCAAGGAAGGTTTAATCAAAGCATGTAACGTAATTGATTTGATTATTGCAATACTAAGAGGCTCTAAACAGCTAAAAGATGCCAAGGCATGTCTGATCCATGGAGATATTTCAAAGATTAATCTAAGGGATGAGTTAAAAGAAGATGCAAGTAAGCTATGCTTTAGTGAAAAACAGGCGACAGCGATTCTAGAGATGCGACTTTATAAGTTGATTGGACTTGAAATTTTAGCACTAGAAAAAGAGTTTCAGGAGACTTTGAAAAAAATTGACACTTACGAAAAAATTCTAGGTAGTAGAACTAAGATGAATCAAGTGATTAAAAAGGACTTACAAGCAATTCAAACAGAGTTTGGGACTCCAAGAAAGACCTTAATTGAAGATTCCAAAGAAGCTGTGTATGTGGAAACTCCAATTGAGATACAACCAGTAGTATTTGTCATGGACAAGTTTGGCTATTGTAAGGTGATTGATAAGGCTACTTATGAAAGAAATAAAGAGAATGTCCATCAAGACTTTACCCATGTAGTTCCCTGTATGAACTTAGATAAACTTTGTGTATTTACCAATACTGCAAACTTACACCAGATTAAGATTCTAGATATTCCAAGCGGAAAGATAAAAGATAAAGGTGTTCCTATTGATAATCTGTGTAAATATGATGGAATGAGTGAACATATTGTGTTACTTACCTGTTTTGGAGACATGGAAGGAAAACATCTATTGTTTGCGACAGCAGGAGCGCTTGTAAAACAAGTATCTTTTGAAGAATTTATTACCAATAACCGTGCGGTAGCTGCTACGAAACTTCAAGAGGGGGATCAGGTGGTAAGTATTAAAATTATTCAAGAACAAAAAGATGTTGTACTTCAAACATCTCAAGGTGTATTTTTACGGTTTAATTTAGAAGAGATCTCTTTGCAGAAGAAAAACTCTAGAGGGGTGCGAGGGATTAAACTCACAGCTAAGGAAGAATTAGAAGAAGTGTATTTTGTGGAAGATATGCCGATTGTTCGCTATCAAGAGAAAGAAGTACACTTAAATCGGTTGAAGATGAGTAAGCGAGACGGGAAAGGGAGTAAAGTACGTCTATGACGTCCATTTCTTAAAAACGCATCACGAAAGTCCGCGATATAAATACAAATGTGTTTTTCTCGCGAATAATACTTGATTTTTTTTCTGATATAGGATAGGATTGTACAAGAAAATGAGAGCGTTATCATAACTCATTAGAAATGAAGTTAAGGAAAGAGGAGAGAATTATGGATAAGAAATTGCGAGTAGGAATCTTAGGTGCTACAGGAATGGTAGGTCAACGTTTTATTTCCCTTCTTGAGAATCATCCTTGGTATGAAGTTGTTACTGTTGCAGCAAGCCCTCGTTCAGCAGGAAGAACATATGAAGAGGCAGTAGGGGATCGTTGGAAAATGTCTACTCCAATGCCTGAGAATGTAAAAAAACTAATGGTAATGAATGTAAATGAAGTAGAAAAAGTTTCGGAGACGGTAGACTTTGTATTTAGTGCAGTTGATATGAGTAAAGATGAGATTAAAGCCATTGAAGATGCATATGCAAAGATGGAAACACCAGTTGTGTCAAATAATAGTGCACATCGATGGACAAAAGATGTTCCTATGGTAGTACCTGAAATTAATCCAGAGCATTTTAAAATTATAGAAGCACAAAAGAAAAGACTTGGAACGAGTAAAGGTTTTGTTGCAGTAAAGCCAAACTGCTCCATCCAAAGTTATGCACCAGTACTTACTGCATGGAAAGAGTTTGAACCATATGAAGTTGTTGCTACAACCTATCAAGCAATTTCAGGTGCAGGAAAAACATTTAAAGATTGGCCAGAGATGGTTGAAAATATCATTCCGTTCATTGGTGGGGAAGAAGAAAAAAGCGAACAAGAACCACTTCGTATATGGGGAAGCATCCAAGGAGATGAGATTGTTAAAGCGAGCGAGCCTAAAATTACAAGTCAATGCATTCGAGTTCCAGTTCTAGATGGACATACAGCAGCTGTATTTGTTAAATTCCGCAAAAAGCCATCAAAAGAGCAATTAATTGAATCGATTCGAGCATTTAAGGGATTGCCACAAACTCTAAATCTTCCAAATGCACCAAAGCAGTTTATTCAATATTTAGAAGAAGATAATCGCCCACAAATTTCAGCAGATGTTAATTATGAGAATGGAATGGGTATTTCTGTTGGTCGTATTCGCGAAGATCATGTGTATGATTTTAAATTTGTAGGATTATCACATAATACAGTTCGTGGAGCTGCAGGTGGGGCATTACTATGTGCAGAACTATTAACTGCTCAAGGATATATTGAGCATAAATAATTTCAAAATAAAGGGTATCTGATGGAATCGTTCCTCAGATACCCTTTATTTTGTTATGAAGAAGAAGGAATAAATCTTCTGATAATAGCAGCTACATTTGAAATTGGCATAGTTTGTAATAAAATCTTACCAGGCCCACTCACAACTGTATTAAATATGCCTTCCCCTCCTAATAGCATGTTCTTAACTCCAGGAACTGTTTTGATTTCAATATTGCACGTTTCGTCCATGGCTGCAAGATAACCAGTGTCAATGACCATAGATTGCCCAGCTGCAAGTTCATACTCTTCAGCATGCCCATCAATTTCAATAAATGCTAGCCCATTTCCACTTAACTTTTGCATGATAAAACCTTCACCACCAAATAAGCCAGCTCCAACTTTTCCTCTAAAGTGCATGGATAGCTCCACACCTGATGTACTTGCTAAGAATGCAGATTTTTGTACAATTATTGATTTTCCAGGACTGATTTCAATTGGTTTGATACAACCAGGAAAACTGCTAGCAAAAGCGATTTCACCTGGGCCTCCTGTTGCAGTATATTTGTTTTGAAAAATGGAATCACCAGAAAAGGCTCTTCCAAACATTTTACCAATTCCGCCACCTACTGTTTCCATTTTCATATTTGGACTCATCCAACTCATTGCACCGCTCTCTGTAATCATCTGTTCCCCATTATCTAGATTACAAATCACGGCAGGTAAACTATCACCAACAATTCGATACTTCATAGGTCGTTCTCCTTTATTATTATTTGATATTTATATATTATCATAATAATTCGAAGAAATAAAATAAATTTAATAAATATATTAGAATTATCAAACTATAGGAAAAATTCTATAAGTTAAACTCTCTTACGACAATTTCTCCGACTTTTCGAGCAACCATTCCAGTGAATTTAACACATTGTTCCACGTGATCTCCTGTTTCAAAATTCATACCTTTTGTTAGAACTCTACAACATGTACTGTTTTTTTCTGAAGCAATTTTAAACCAATCATGCAATTCTTTTCCTAATTGCATGCACTTGTTAACTTCAGCACTACCTTTTTCTGAGCGACCAAAGAAGCAACCAAGCATTGCTAAACCTCCATTTAGTGCACCACACATGCAACCAGAGCCGCCTACTCCAACAGGCATTGCAGAAGTCATACATATTATCTCGACGGGACAATCTAATTGAAAATGTTCGTGAATCGAGCAAACAATTGCTTCAGAACAATAAAAATCGGCACCATATAATTGCTCAGCATCCTTTTGAAGTTGGTTAAGATTAACAGATTTTGCATTGAATTTAATTGCCATAAACCCTCCTTTTTGTACGTAATATATAAAAACCAATGATATCATAAAATTCAGGTATTTACAATAAGACAACTTATTTGATATAATGAAGTGTAACTGTGTGTTGATTTTAGTCATGAGGTAATGGAAATGTCTACCCTAGGTTTAATAATTTTATTTAATATATTCTTCTTCATTAATAATTTGTTTTATATTGAGTTGCTAGATCGAATTTTTGATGTTAAGAGCAAGAAAATAAAAATCATTTTTTTTAGTTTACTAAATAGTTTACTAGGAAGTTGGATGCTAGTGTGTTTTGGATCTATGTCAGCACTAGGATATACGATTATGCTAATTGTTTATACTGTGACAATTATGAATTTTTATCGTAACTATAGTGTTATGACACGAATGGCACTTGTGTTACAATTTAATATTCACATAATGGTATCAAGAGCAATAATCACTTCTTTGTATTCCCTCATATCAAGAAAGCAAATCATAGAACTATGTCATAGTGAATCCGAATTTTGGAGTAATCTCATTTTAACAGCAATTTTATGTAGTTTGATAAATATTATGAACTTGTTTGCAATACCTAAAAAATACT
>CAYJKD010000170.1:0-6140 GCA_964370595.1 uncultured Lachnospiraceae bacterium | reverse complement strand
ACGGCAAAACCGCCATTAAAATAATAGGTGTTCGTGTAATGTCCATTTGGTGGAGCTGAGGGGAATCGAACCCCTGTCCGAAAACCAATTCCCTGTTCTTCTACTATCATAGTCTATTATTTGACATTCCCTCTACTACACGAGAATAAACACTCTTGTAGCTTTAGTAGCTTCATAATACGCCCATATGCGCAAAGCTTTGCATAAGTCGTTTCTCACAAAGTCGATGCCAGATTCTTAATGTGTGAGTGCACTAAGGCTGACAGCTGCCGCTAGGCAGCGTATGCTAAATTTTCTTCAGCGTTTAATTTATTTTTGCCGTTTAACGCACCGCATGCGGATAGCTTCACCAGCTGCATGATCCCCGTCGAAACCAGTACAACCCCGTACTGATTGTTCACAATCTATGCGACTTCTAGTGAATTATACCATTTTCTTATTTTTACGTCAAGGATATAAATCTTAACATTCGATTACAACCTAAATGAAATTTGCATACAGCTGCGCAGGAATATATGCCTTTACTTGAATTCCTTCTGGCGTATATTCTTCTTCTAAAAGTTCACCAAACTTACGAATACTTTGAATTTTTCCTGCATCTTGATAAGAAAATGTTTTTTCTAAATAAACTTTTTGGCTTCTAAGAATTTCCTCAAGCAGTTGTACTAATGTATCTACACCTTCTCCAGTTTTCGCTGATATTTGGATTTGATGGTCTGCCTTTAGATCTCTTGGTAGTTCTTCGTCTGTTTTTTGGTCTATTTTATTAAATACCGTTACAATAATTTTATTCTCAACTTTTAGCTCTGCTAATGTTTCATATACTACATGCATCTGAATATCCATTTGAGGATTGGAGCAGTCTACTACATGAAGTATAATATCACAGTATTTTGCTTCTTCTAACGTACTTTTAAACGCTTCTACTAAATGATGTGGAAGCTTACGTATAAAGCCGACTGTATCTGTAAGCAAAATTTCTTGTCCGCTTTGTAGTTCTAAATTTCTAGTTGTTGGATCCAATGTGGCAAACAATTTATCTTCTGCTAAAATCCCTGCATTCGTAAGACGGTTAAGCAATGTTGATTTACCTGCATTCGTATAACCTACAATCGCTGCAACCTGCGTATGCGTATTTTCTCTTTGTTTCCGAACAACATCACGATGTTTTTGCACCTGCTCTAACTCATGTCTTAATTGACTGATACGATCATGAATCAATCGTCTATCAATCTCTAACTTTTTCTCTCCTGGTCCTCTTGTTCCAATTCCCCCACCTAATCGAGATAAAGAGTTTCGAAGCCCTACTAGACGAGCTGTACGGTATCGAAGCTGTGCAAGCTCCACTTGGATTTTCCCTTCTTTTGTTGTTGCATGAGAAGCAAAAATATCAAGAATCACCATAGTACGATCCATAACTTTCATATCAAGGGCATCTTCAAGATTTCGAAGCTGTGCAGGAGAAAGCTCATCATCACAAACCACTCCTGTAGCATTTAATTCCCATGCTCGCTCTTTTACTTCTTCAATTTTCCCTTTCCCTAAATAAGTTCCAGGATGAATGCTTTCACGATTTTGAATCATCTTATCGATTGTAACTGCTCCTGCAGTAGAAACTAGCTCCTCTAACTCGTTCAATGATGCCTTTGTATCATCATGATCTTGCGTACTAACTGCAATTAAAATTACCCGTTCCTCTATTTCTTTCATTTCAATTATTTCTGGCATTCTTTCTCCTACTCTTCTACTGATTTTCTGAATCTCTCTCACTACCATCAACTCTAGATTCCAAAAACTCAATCTCTCTTTCTATCGCCTCTGTTGATTCATATACCTCTACATATTGGTAGAATAAATCTAGGGCTTTTTCGAAATCTCCTAAATATTCATAAATCACTGCTTCATGATAGGCGAGATCAGATGCTACTGATCCATCTTTATATGTTTTTCCTTTGTTTATCGATTCTAATGCAGCTTCATAATCCTTCGCTTCAATTAAATCAAGCGCCATAGAATAGTATACACGAGCTGAAAGTGGCTCATAAGCAAGTGCTTCCTCATATAGTCCTGACTCCATTTGACAAATGGCTACTAATCGTTTGTAAGAATCACTATTTTTATCGGATTCAAGTAATAACTTATAGGTATGCAATGCTGCTGGATAATTCCCGACTTTCATTTCTGCCTCACCGCGAAAACGAAGTACATCTTCTTCAAACGTTCCGATTGTGCTTCCTGAATATTTCAAACACGCTTCAAGCTTAATTATCGCATCTTCATATTGGCTTTGGTCAAAAAGTACAATTGCTTCTTCTAAATATGCATTTGTTTCTGAAGATTGTTGAAACTTAACGATTCCATATCCAACTCCTCCAACTACCAATAGAACGACCATCACAACTGTACCAATAATCATGCGTACTTCTCGTTTCCTTCTACGTCGTAACTTTTCTCTTTGATATTCTGTCCTCATATGTTTTTCCTATCCGATCACTAGTGTTTCCCTGTACTTCCAATTCCACCACGATCTACATTTCCCAATTGTTGTACCGACTCAAATTTTATAGCTGGTTGATGTTCCATAATTCTAAATTGACAAATCCGTTCCCCTTCCTCAATCTTCGTATCCCTTAATGCATACGCTGGAAAATACCATTGGTCATTATCTCCACAATATGTTTCATCCACCACTCCCATGTGATTCGTTTGAATTACACCAAAGTTTTTAAATGTAGAACTTCTTGGTACAATATGTGCCTCATATCCTTTTGGCAATTCCATTGCTACCCCTAAAGGAATCAGACGAAATTCACCTTCTTTTAATTCAATGGTTTCAGCTGCACGTAAATCGATCCAATCTGATTTCCCATCAATATAACAAAGTTGCTCCATTTTTTCCGAAAAATATTTTATTTTAATCTCTAACATTATCATTCCTCTTTCTATCCGTTTACTAATTACCAACAAAAAGGGATGCTATCATTAGCATCCCCTATGGTTTTATTATACTGTTATTTTAAGAGTTATGCAACACCAACACTTCATTTTGTAAGGTTTTTTGTACTAGGATTACATTTTGATTCGTACTTCCCTTCCAATGAGCTTTAACATCTTTTTTTTCTACTAGGAACTCACCATCTACTACTACATCTACAAACTTTATAAATGGTAAGTCTTTTATCTCATCCCATTGAAACCCTGTATATAACCAAATGGTTTTTGTTGGAAATTTTTGTGAAATTTCTTCTATCAGATTTCCAATATCTTGTCTATTCTCTGGGTGTAGTGGATCTCCCCCGCTAAGTGTTACTCCAGAAACATAAGATTTTCTCAATTCAGTAAATATCTCTTCTTTTGCCTGTTCATCAAATACAACTCCACTTTGAACATCCCAAGTAATCGGATTATGGCAATCTTTACAATAATGGTTGCAACCTGAAACCCATAGAACTACACGAAGTCCATCTCCATTTAGCATGTCATCTTTTGTAATATTATGATATCGCATCTTACATCGACTTCCTCTCTGCAATTTCTGCCATTTTGGCTTCATTTAATCTTGTATCACCTTTTACACGAGAATAAGATAAATACCCATTCATTCGATCTATTTTAGTCAAATTACTACTTCCACATTTTGGACAAAGATCCATATCTAATTCCTGATGTCCACAATCGTCACAATATGCCAAAGAAAGATTTACTCCTTCATAAAATCCCAATTCCATTGCTCTTCGAATTAATGTTTTAATCGCCTCTTTATTATAATTAATTGGATATTTTACATACTGAATTTTTCCACCATTGCACAATTCCCAAAAACGTTCTTCTAAATCTTGCTTTTCAATTGGTGTAATCTCTTCACTTACATGGCAATGGAAGCTATTGCTCACATATTCTCGATCTGAAACACCTTCAATAATTCCATATTTTTTACGGAATTGACTGATTTGCAATCCACAAAGTGATTCTGCTGGAGTTCCATAAATCGCATAAAGATTTCCATCTTCTTCTTTAAATTCTGTAATTTTTTTATTGATAAATTCCAATGTTTCAACTGCAAACTGACCATCTTCTACCAATGATTTCCCATTGTATAACTGTTGTAACTCATTTAGTGCTGTAATCCCAAAGGAAGCTGTAGCTGTTTTCAAAATCGGTTTGATTTTATCATGTAATCCTAGGTTTCCACCATAAAACCCACCTTCACAATATGCTAATGGATTTGTAGATGCTCTCATTTCCCCAAGATAAGCATAAGTACGAATATGAATTCTACGAATCAATTCCATATAGTAAGCTAATACTTGGAAAAAATCTTTGCTTTCATGTCTCGCCTTTGCTAAAATCATAGGCAAATGCAAACTAACAGCTCCAATATTAAAGCGTCCCACAAATACTGGTGAATCATTATCACCTTCTGGATGTATTCCACCTTTTTCATACCATGGCGAAAGAAAAGCACGACATCCCATTGGAGAGATCACTTTCCCATAGCGTTTGTAAATACTAGAAACATATCCTTTTCCTGTAAGGGATAGCCAATCTGGATACATTGTTTTGGCAGAACATTCTAATCCAGCTTCAAACACATCTTCTAGCTCACATCCTGGTCCATGGAGATTTTCATCATATAGGAATACAATTTTAGGAAATAGTACTGGTTTTTTACATCCCGATTTACCTTGCCCTTTTTTTCTAACATTTAGCAATGTTATCGTTGCAAGTTTTGACCAACGGTCTTTTCCAGTCCCTGCTGTCATTGTTATAAATGGATAATCCCCTCTACTCGATGACACAGAATTAAACTTGTACTCCCAACCTTGAAACCCTTGTTCCATATCTCTTTTTATATCAATTGTAGCAATTTCTTCTGCCTTTTCCGTCTCAATTCCAAGATTTACATATTTTTCAACATACTTATCATAAGATTTCTCTGCATAAGGAGATAGAATCTCCTCAATATTAGCAACCGTAAATCCTCCATACTGCTGACTCGCTGCACTTAAAACAATATCACCTATTACATCAAAAGCTACATCGAGTGTCTTTGGCTCATTATACCACAAATTCCCCATCTCAAATCCATTCGATAATACGGATTTCACATCAAATAAACAGCAGTTCATCGTGTCACGTCTTGCTGACATATCATGGATGTAAATATAGCCATCTCTACATGCTTGTAATTCCTCTACTGTCATAAAAAACTTTTGATACAACGATTTATTTAACTCATTGAATATCAAACTTCTCTTTGTTGATACCAATGCACTATCTGTATTACTATTTTCCTTATCTCCAATGTACATAATCGATTGACTCTTCTTATATACTTCATCTAGCATTTGAACAAAGTCTTGCTTATAATTTCTATAATCACGATAGCTTTTCGCTACTAACGGATTCAGTTTTTCTAATGCACCTTCTACTAAATTGTGCATCTGTGCAATTGGGATTTCTTTATTGTGTAACAATAAAGCTTTTTCTTCTACAAACTCACAAATAAAATTCAGTTCTGCCTGTGAAAGTGTAATCATTGCACGATTTGCAGACTTATTCACTGCTACCACAATTTTATTTACATTAAACGATTCTTGAGTTCCGTCTTTTTTCACAACTCGAATATCATTAAAACTCATGTTATCCTCCTTGATTTCCTCATCATACAATATATAGTGTCAAAAAAATAGCACACTCACTATATCATGTGCTACATATTGATAATGGTATCATATTAATAGTTGCAAGTCAATAGTGTTTTCTATTGATTTCTTCTATTGATTTCTCCTATTAAGCATCTACTTTCAAAAGCTCAATTAATGATTAAACATCGGTTGAATCAGGCGTAGAAGGTTCTTGCATTGGAGCATTATATTCTAATTCTTCCTCTACTTCTTTTCGGATTTCTTCTTCATCCTCTGGATTCATAGATGGCAATTCAACACTTCCACCAATTCCAAATCTTCTTAAAAATTCTTCCGTTGTTGCAAACAAAGCAGGACGCCCGGGTGCGTCTAGTCTTCCCACTTCATAAATGAGTCCATACTCTACTAATCGATTAACTGCGTGGTCAGAAGACACCCCTCTAATTTTTGTAATTTCTATCTTTGTAACTGGTTGCTTATAAGCTACTATGG
>CAYJKD010000169.1:0-6143 GCA_964370595.1 uncultured Lachnospiraceae bacterium | reverse complement strand
GAGGACAAGAATAAGTACAGAAAATACAATCGCGTCCGACAATTGAGACGAAATGTAAGCCTTGCTTAAATTTTCAATAATCCCTAATAAGATCCCTCCAATAAATGCTCCAGGAATGGATCCGATTCCACCAAATACAGCAGCCACAAATGCCTTAATTCCTGGCATGGATCCTGTATATGGGCTTAGGGAAGGATATGCTGAACACAACAAAGCTCCTGCAATTGCAGCTAGTGCAGAACCAATTGCAAAGGTTACTGCAATCGTTTTATTAACATTAATCCCCATTAATGTTGCTGCACCATTATCTTCTGAAACAGCCAACATAGACTGTCCCATCTTTGTTTTATTTGTAAAGGTAGTCAGCCCAATCATAATTAGAATGCCACTAATAATTGTTACCATTGTTACACCTGAGATGGAAAGTTCTCCACCAGCTAATTGTAAATTAGGAACATCAACGACAGAAGTAAACTGTCTTGCATTAGACCCAAATATTAATAAAGCGACGTTTTGTAGAAAATAACTTACCCCAATTGCAGTAATCAATACTGCTAATTTTGATGCTCCTCGCAATGGTTTGTATGCAACTCGCTCAATTGTTACCCCTAAAATTGTACATAAAATTACTGCTAATATTACGCCTAACAAAGGGTCTCCACCAATTGTACTAACTGTTGTAAAGATTACAAATCCTCCAACCATAATTACATCACCATGGGCAAAGTTTAGCATTTTTGCAATTCCGTATACCATAGTATAACCAAGCGCGATAATTGCATAGATACTCCCTAAACTAATACCATTGATTAAATAAGATAAAAAACTCATGAAATTTACACCTCTTCTTTTTTTCTCAGACACCTATACACATTTAACTGCCATTATATCATATATTTCAACATAGAATCAAGCAAAAAACAGTAAGCTAAGTCAATCCTCACCTTACTGTTTTTCACTTGATTCAATAAATATATTATTTAGCTAACATCATTCTATCATTAGCAAGTGCATGACCACTAGCTTCTTCAAATTTTTTCAATAAATCTTCTACTTTTAGGTTTTTCTTTTCATCGCCTTCTACATCATAAATAATTCTACCATCATGCATCATAATCAAGCGATTTCCCATTGCAATTGCATCATTCATGTTATGGGTAACCATTAAAGCAGTTAAATTTTGCTTCGCCACAATCGATTCAGTAAGTTCTAATACTTTTTTTGCAGTTTTAGGATCTAGTGCTGCTGTATGTTCATCTAAAAGTAGTAATTTAGGTTTTGTTAAGGTTGACATCAGCAAAGTAAGTGCCTGTCTTTGTCCGCCTGAAAGAAGTCCCACTTTACTAGTCATTCTTGTTTGAAGCCCCAATCCTAATTGAGCTACTGATTCTTCATAGAATTCTTTTTCACTTTTTTTAATTCCCCATCCCAAACCACGTTTTTTTCCGCGTCTGAGTGCTAGTGCTAAATTTTCTTGAATTTCCATTCCTGCAGCAGTTCCTTTCATCGGATCTTGAAAAACTCTACCGATGTATTTTGCTCTTTGGTGTTCTGGTTTTCTAGAGATATTATTACCATCAATAGTAATTTTCCCACAATCAATTGGATAAACGCCTGCAATCATATTAAGCATTGTAGATTTGCCTGCTCCGTTTCCTCCAATGATGGTACAAAAATCTCCTTCTTTTAAATGTAATTCAATTCCATTTAAAGCTTTCTTTTCGTTAATGGTTCCTTTATTAAAGGTTTTTCGAACATTTTGTATGGTTAACATGATTACTCTGTCCCCTCCTCTGAATATTCCTTATTCGCTCGGTATTTTGCTACCATAACAGGAACACACAATGCAATTGCAACAATTAAAGCAGATAAAAGCTTCATGTCATTCGTATCCATACCTAATTGAAGTACAATTGCACGGATAGAAAAATACACAGCCGAACCGATTACAACAGAAGTCAATTTACTACCAAATGAACGAAGACGTCCAAGCAGTACTTCACCAATTACAATCGCTGCTAGACCAATTACAATCGCTCCTGTCCCCATTCCAACATCGGCAAATTTTTGACTTTGAGCTACTAATGCTCCTGCTAGACCTACCAATCCATTACTGATTCCAAGTGCAAGAATCTTTGCAAACTTGGTGTTTACCCCTAATGCACGAATCATATCTTCATTATTACCAGTAGCACGCAGTACACTACCGATTTCAGTTCCAAAAAACCAATATAAGATAGCAATTACCAAAATTGCGACTAATACGCCGACTAACAATGATGCATGGGATTGTCTCATCCCTGTTGCATCGACCATTCGAGTCATTATCGTTTCGGATTTTAAGAAAGGAATATTACTCTTACCACTCATGATTCGAAGATTAATAGACCATAATCCAATCTGGGTTAAAATTCCTGCTAAAATTGCTGGAATCTCAAATATGGTATGAAGTACTCCCGTAATACAGCCAGCAACCACACCTGTAAGCATCGCAACACCAAGTGCTAATACTGGATCAATACCATGAGTTACTACCATAACTGCGCACACACATCCACCTAATGCAAAACTACCATCAACGGTAAGATCTGCAATGTTTAACAAGCGATATGTGATATATACTCCTAGTACTAAGATTCCCCATAACACACCTTGTGCCACTGCTCCTTGCAGTGCTAATGCCAAACCGCTCATCTGTTACATCCTCCGATTATTTACTGAATTCCTGATACATCAATTCCAAGTGTTGTAGCTGTTTCTTCGTTGATTGTCAATTCACATTTTTCTGCTGGTAGATATCCCACTGGAATGTCTGCTGGCGAAGTTCCATTGGTAAGAATATCTACTGCTTGTTCCCCTGCTAAGTATCCTAATTGGTAGTAATCAATTCCATAAGTAGCAAGTCCACCTGCAGCTACCATTCCACCTTCACCACAAATTACTGGAATCATGTTTTCACCTGCTACCATGCCTACTGTTGCCATACCAGCTGCAATCATGTTATCCGTTGGTGTGTAGATTGCATCTACCTTGCCAATCATAGATTCTACAACCGTTTGGATTTCATTGGAGCTAGATACAGTATATTCTTCGTAAGCAATTCCTTTTTCATCTAATGATGCTTTTGCCATATCAATTTGAATAACAGAGTTTGCTTCAGCTGAACTATATAGTAAACCTACAGTCTTTGTTTCTGGAACTAACTGAACTAATAAATCAATTTGTTCCTTAACAGGAGTTAAATCTGAAGTACCTGTTACATTTCCACCTGGTGCTTCATTGGTTTCCACAAGTCCTGATGCTGCTGGATCTGTTACTGCTGTAATAATTGTTGGAATCTCAGAAGTAACACCTGCTACTGCTTGTGCTGCAGGTGTTGCGATTGCTAGAATTAAATCACTTTGATCATTTACTAATTTTTCAGCAATGGTAACACAGTTTGATTGCTCTCCAGAAGCATTTTGTTGATCTACTACATAATTAATCCCTGCGTCGTCTAAGGCTGCAATAAATCCTTCATTGGATGCATCTAAAGCTGCATGTTGTACTAATTGTAATACTCCGATTTTAAATGGCTCTTCACTTGCTACTTCTTCTGAATTCTCCTCAGCTGCTCCTTCTATTGTAGTTGCTTCTGCTGTTGTCTCTGCCTCTGTAGCTGTTGTTTCTGCATTGTTACCTCCAGAACAAGCTACAAGTGTTAATGCCATAGCGCTTGCCATCATTAAGCTAATCACTTTCTTTTTCATAATTCCCTCTCCTTTTTCACTAAAATTAAATGAAG
Source organism: uncultured Lachnospiraceae bacterium (assembly GCA_964370595.1). GTDB lineage: Bacteria > Bacillota > Clostridia > Lachnospirales > Lachnospiraceae > Brotaphodocola. Next base: position 2,359 of record CAYJKD010000169.1, on the reverse strand, counting down.
CTAGAATACATTCTACTACAAAAAATAATATACGTCAATTTTAATACGTTAAATTCTTTAGAATTTAAAGCGTTAAAGTAATTCTTTATATAAATTCAATACATTTTTGTAGAATATTTTATCAATCTCTGTACTTGTAAAACCATTTTTTTCCATGTACCCTGCTAATTTCATTAATCCTGATGCATCTGAAAACTCAATTTCATCACTAATCCCATCAAAATCACTTCCTAGCCCTATACATTCAATTCCCCCAACTGCTCTCATATGTTTCATATGCTTTACAATATCTTCCATTTCGCTTTTCCCTTTTGGTTTTTCATCTGATAAAAACTCAGAGTAATAATTGATTCCTATGACGCAACCGCGATTTGAAAAAGCATGAATCATTTTATCTGTAAGATTTCTAGCAGAGGATGCAATTGCTCTTGCATTGGAATGACTTGCAACAAATGGTTTTTTCGTACCTTGTATCACATCCCAAATCCCAGCATCACTTAGATGACTTACATCTATAATAATACCTAATTTTTCCATTTCAGTAATAAACTCAAATCCTCGACTAGTTAGCCCATTTTCTTCGTCTGCTACCAATGCAGATAGGAATGATTTATTCTCCACTGATTCATGTATCATCTTATTCGGACTGGCTAATTCATTTTTATAATTCCAAGTCAGTGTCATCATCCTAACTCCATTATTGTAAAGTTTTTGAAGATTTTTAATCTTACCTTCGCAAACACCGCCTTCTTCAACGGATAGCATTGCTGATATCTTACCATTATCTCGATTTTTTATAATATCCTCATATTTGAAAACTGGCATGATTTCCGATGCGTTTAATTCTAGTTCTTCATAATACAGTTTTAGCAACTCCATCACTTTAAAAAATGGTTTTTTCTCACTTTCTAAGTTTACAAACAACGCAAAATTTTGAAGTAAATAGTTACTTTTTTTCAATTTATTAAGATCAACATGGAGATCATTTTGAAATAAAGTTGGATTTTTCCCAATTTTTCTTCTATCATAAATTTCTGATATGGTATCACAGTGCATATCGACAACATTCATCTTTGTTCCCTCCTTTTTCCCTGTCCTCCATTGTATCATAGATTCATTTTATCTTCTATCTTTCATAAAAAAAGAGCACCACTCAAATATTTCTGTTTTGAGTAATGCTTTTTAATTATTGAACCCACAGTCCATTTTGATCTACATAATATTCGTCAATCCACGTATCAACCGCTAAGCTACCATTTTCATATAAGTAGTAATACTCTCCAGGTACATCCATAATCCATCCTGTTTGCAACTCACCCTTTTCATTACTGTAGTACCATGTATTTTCGTAAGGAATCCATCCAATAGCCAATTTCCCATCTGACATTAGGTAATAATATTCATCTCCCACTTGAATTGTCCCACTTTTACGATATCCATTTTCATCTAAGTAATACCAACTACCTTGAATCAAGTGCCATCCTTCCAACAAGATTTCTCCATCCATTGTTTCGTACTGACTACCCTCTAAATAATTTCTCCATTTACCACCTGTAATTCCAATTACTGTTTTACCAGCCAAACTGTTTTCCGAAGACACTACCCAATTACTCTCAATAACATAAGCTTGTTGATTCAGTGCTGGTGTAGCTTTTACCACAAAGAAATAGGTTCTTCCATCTTCCATATATTCGGAAAAATCATACTCATTATCTGACAAGCGTTTTGTAACAACCGCTTCTAAATCCTCATCCTGCCAATCAATATCATAGCTTCCATCTTCTGTTTCTTCTATATCTATGTAGTAAGAATCATACAATTTTACTTGATATTCCCTAGCTCCCTTTACATTAGACCAATATGCTACTGTTGATGTTTCCCAACGTACATGTTCTGGTACTTGTAAATAAAAGTCTTCAACTTCTTTATCTCCAGCAAAAGCAACTGAGGAAGACAAAGCAATTATTAGGCCACTTCCTAGTAAGGAATGAATTAGTTTTCTTATCATTTTTTCTCCCTTTCTAATCACTTCGAAGTGCATCAATTGGGTGTAATTTTGCTGCTCGACTCGCTGGCATATATCCAAAAATAAGCCCAATAAACACAGAAACACTAAATGAAATAATGACTGCAGATGGGGTTGCTGTAGCCTCTAATTCCATCAGATCTCCTGCAAAGGAAGTGACTGCACTTCCAACAATGATACCGATAATACCACCAAGCATACTCGTTACTGCTGCTTCTATTACAAATTGTTGCATAATTACTGACTTTCTTGCACCTAACGCCTTGCGAATTCCGATTTCTCTTGTACGCTCTGTTACAGATACAAGCATTATATTCATAACTCCAATTCCTG
>CAYJKD010000168.1:0-6161 GCA_964370595.1 uncultured Lachnospiraceae bacterium | reverse complement strand
AAAAAAGATACCAGAAGATATTAAAATAATAGGATTCGATGATGTGAGTATTTGTGAACTTACATCACCAACCATAACCTCAATTCGTCAACCACTAAAAGAGATGGCAGAAATGTCTGTTCGTTTATTGTCTGAAGCAAGTGAAGGAAAAATAGTGCCTAAAAAAACAGTATTGCCTGTTACGTTGATTGAACGAGGAAGTACACAACAATTATAATAAGATTTAGCATAGAAAAAGGAGCAAAACATTATGTTAGCAGCAAAATTAGTAGGACCATCAAAACATGAATTAATAGAAGTAGATATGCCACAAATCGATGAATTTGAAGTACTAGTAAAGGTACATATCTGTGGATTATGTGCATCGGAACTTGAGAAGTGGACCAGTGGGAATTTAGAATATTTTGACTACATGGGTCATGAGATTGTAGGGACTGTTGAGGCTGTAGGAAAGTATGTAACCAATGTAACGGTAGGAGATCGCGTAACTGGATATATTACCAATGCATTTGCTGAATATGCGAAAGCACATTATTCTTTGGTAGTAAAAGTTCCAGAGAATTTAAGTGATGAAGAAGCCATTGGAGAACCACTTGGATGTTTGATGAGCGGAATCAGACAAACAGATATCACAATTGGAGACCGTGTGTGTGTGATTGGGCTTGGATATATGGGGCTTGGATTTTTAAATCTATTAAAGTGTGCTGGTGCATCCGAAATTACTGCTATTGATGTGAGGCCAGAAAGTCTTGAGATGGCAAAAAAACTAGGTGCTACAAAGGTTATGACACCACAAGAAGTAACAAATGATATGAAGGTTGTAACTTACGGCGTAAATATGGATGGTGGATTTGACGTAGTAGTAGAGGCTAGTGGAAATGAAAGAGCATTAGTTATGGCATATGAATTAGCTGGTCTTCACAAAAAAGTTTCTGTAGTTGGTTTCCATCAAAACGGAACTCGTACCTTAGATGTAGGGCTTCAAAACTGGAAAGCAATTACTACGATTAATGCCCATGAGCGCAGAGATGATTTTATGTTAGATAGTATTCGTAGAGGACTTGATTTGATTGCAAGTGGAAGAATCAATACAAAAGATTTTATCACGCATACTTATGATTTTGAAGATATCGATACAGGATTCCAAGAATTTTTGGATAAGAAAGATGGATATATCAAAGGAATTGTAAAAATAGCAAAATAGAGTGGAGAAGCAGATGAAGAAAATTAGAGTAGGTATTGTTGGGTTAGGAAATATAGCAGACGAAAAACATATCCCTAACTTGTTGAAACTTGATAATGCAGTGATTACTTGTGTTTTTGACTTGAATCTAGAGAGAGCGAAAGCAGTAGTTGAAAAATTTGGACTCCATGATAGCAAAATATTTACTTCCTATGAAGATATCCTTAACTATGAAGAAGTAGACGCACTCCATATTCTAACACCGAATGCCACACATAAAGATATGACAATTAAAGCACTTGATGGTGGAAAACATGTACTAGTGGAAAAACCGATGGCAATGAATGCCAAGGAAGCAGAGGAAATGATAGAAGCTTCCAAGCGAAATGGAAAAAAATTATCAGTTAGCATGCAAAACCGTTTCCGTCCAGATAGCTTATATGCAAAGAAAATGATTGAGGATGGAGCGGTTGGAGACATCTATTATGGAAAAGCATTGGCTCTTCGACGTCGTGCAATTCCAGTTTGGGGTGATTTTTTAAATGTAGAGAAGCAAGGCGGTGGAGCAATTATTGATATGGGAGTTCATGCCCTTGATTTGGCTTTGTGGTTGATGCAAAATTATAAGCCAACAAAAGTTATGGCAAATACATATCAAGAAATTATAAAGCATAATAGTTTTAACTCTCTTGGAAGTTATGAGGGAAAAGATTTTACTGTTGAAGAATCAGGATTTGCATTTATCACATTTGAAAATGGAGCAACTTTAATCTTAGAGAGCAGCTGGGCATTAAATGCGATGGATGTAGGAGAAGGAAAGTGTATGCTTTGTGGAACAAAAGCAGGGTTAGACATGAAAGATGGGCTACGAATTAACGGTGAACTTTATGGAAAACTCTACGATATGTATCCACTGCTAACAAAAGACAAGTTAGAATATTATAATGATGAAAAAGATCAAGAGAGGTATATTGAGATTAAATCATTTATTGATGCACTTGCTAATGATGAAGAACCAATCGTAAAGATGGAAGAGCTATATGTGGTAACTAAGATTATTGATGCAATCTATGAATCGGCTAAAACGAAAGATGTAGTGTATCTTTCATAGGATAAGTTCAATGGTGGAGTATATAATATATGAATAAGATTAACCTAGGTAGTAGTGACATCATGGTTCCAAGTGTTGCTTTGGGATGCATGAGAATAAAAGAGCTAGATGAGAAACAAGCGCAAGCACTTGTAGAAAAATCAATGGATTTAGGAATTGACTTTTTTGAGCATGCTGATATTTATGGAGCAGGCAGTTGTGAAACGATATTTGGAAACATACTAAAAAATAATCCTTCCTTAAGAGAAAAAATTATGATTCAATCAAAATGTGGAATAGTTATAGGAAAAATGTTTGATTTTTCGAAGGAATATATCATAAATTCTGTAGATGGGATATTGAAACGGTTGCAAACAGAGTACCTAGATGTATTGGTTCTTCATAGACCAGATGCATTAGTAGAGCCTAGTGAAGTGGCTGAGGCGTTTGATCAATTACAAACAAGTGGAAAGGTAAGAAACTTTGGCGTATCCAATCACAAACCTATGCAGATTGAATTATTGAAAAAAGAAGTTACGCAACCACTACTAGTGAATCAATTACAGTTTAGTATCGCTGCTGCAAATATGGTTCGTGCTGGTCTAGAAGCAAATATGACAACCAACGGAGCATATGAACGTGATGGAGAAGTTTTAGATTACTGCAGAGTGAATGATGTCACAATCCAAGCATGGTCGCCGTTTCAAATCGCTGGTGGAAAAGGGGTAGTGGTTGGAAGTGGAGAATATAAGGAATTAAATGAAAAATTAGCGCAACTAGGGGAAAAATATGGAGTCACACCTACAGGAATTGCAACTGCATGGATTTTGCGCCATCCTGCTAAGATGCAAGTAGTTGCAGGTACCACAAAAGAAAACAGATTGGAAGAAATTGCAAAGGGAGCACAGATAGCTCTTACAAGAGAAGAATGGTATGGCTTATATATGGCAGCAGGAAATATATTGCCATAAGGTTATGTTACAAATACCTATTAGGTTCAAATGTTAGAACCTAGTGGGTATTTTTTTGCGAAAAGCCACTTGTAAGTGACTTGAGAATACGCTATAATTTCATATAAGCATATAACTCACGGCACCATAGTTACGTGAGATCTTATAGCCAATTCTTGGCACAATAATAATTCTAATTAATTGAATTCTATGCTTAAAATCTCAGAGAAAAACAATTTAAGTGACTAAAACCCCTAAATGTGTCCATGCAATAATGGTATAGTAAGAATTCCTAAGTAACAATGAGGAAGGAAGAAAAGGGAAAAATAGGATTAACTCAAATAAATAGTTGTATATAAGTATAATATATCATTTGCTTATAATTAAATGAAAAGGCTGAAATGATTCTGTATTTACCTCTACCTTATATTGTGATAGAAAATAAACATAGAAAAAGAGGGTAATATCATGAATGAAACGATAAAAGGGCTTCTGAGTCAAGGGCATGAAACAATAGAGTGTTTAAACATGCTCAAACAAGGATTAGATAAGTATCATACAATACAAGTTGAAATTAGGATTAAAAATATTAGTGATGAAATACGAAAAGCAAAGAATGATAAAATTCGCATCGCACTAGTTGGAACTCAAAGCGGTAAAACTTACCAATTAATAAATGATTTGTTTTTTAAAGGAGAGGATATTCTACCTAAAGGATTAGAAAATAAACGAAGTATGACTAGAATTTATCACGGGCAATCTAATTTTGCTAGGATACAATTTTTAGAGTCATATCAATGGAAGCGGATGGAACAATTATCAGACGGAGATGAGCTTACTATGATAGAGAGTGATCTAGTCTGTAAAGATTTAGTAAGTAGAGTAAGGGAAAGTGAAATTATTCCAAGAGAATGGATTGATCGAAAAATTGAGTTGACGAGCGAGTCACTACTTACATTCAAGGATGAATTAGATACCTATGTTGGAATAGATTCTAAAGTTGCTCCTATGATTCATCAAGTGGAACTTTCCATCAACCATTCATCTTTAGAGGAAATAGAACTTATATGTGTTCCCTATATAAAAGAGCGTATTAATACGGAAAACTATGAGAAAATTCAAAATGATTATACAACATATGAGCGAGTATTAGGAAACAAAGAGTTTGAAAACAAGGAATTAGCAAGATGTGATGTTATCATTTTGCTAAATGAAGGAGGTCAACTCATTTTATATCGCAATGATTTTGAAAATTCATTTAAAGAGGTACTACAAGATGCGAACCTAGTAAAGGAAACGAAAGGTATGTTTGGTTATAAAGAGGTGATACAAGTATTGTTTGAAGCTCTTTGTAGGAAAGAAAAAAAGGAAACGCCTTTGGAAGGTGATGATTTTATGCTCGATCAATGCATAATGAGATTTCAGCAGTTTGATTTATTGGCTGCACTTGAGTTGAATTCAAAATCATTACAAAATGCAAATGAAATGATCGTATTTGAAATAAGAAAACGCAGAGATTCTGCTTTAGAAAAACATATATGCCAAAGGCTTAAACAAGGATTATTTGAAGTAATCCACATATTGGAAGATGTCGATTATCAGTATAGTCAAAAAATTCAACTAATAAAGAAAATGGATTCAAAAGAATTACATGCAGTTCAAAATGATTACAGAAATATAATGAGACAGATTAAAGTTGAACTACGAAATATCTTTGAGCAGTATGGGGATGAGTCTAGTAGCCGCTTTACTAAACTAAAAAAACAAATGTTAGAACAAAAGAAAAAGCATGAGCAATTCTTTGTTGATGGAACGATTGTTACCTACCATCGAAAAGAGAGGGAACGATTAATAACATTATTTGAACATAAATGGGTAAGAAAAAAACGAAATTTTTATGCAGAGGTAAATCAATGCTTAAATAATATATCTAATTATGCTAATTCTATGGAAAAGCTAGTAAAAACAGAGGTATCAGATATCTGTAACTTGGATAGATTGATAGGAAAAGTAAAAGAAATCTATAAACAACATTTATCAAATCCTTACCTACAAGTTTTAACTGATTGTGTTTTACATGCAAGGGAGATAACTTTATCAAAACACCCTATGGATGTAGAGAGTTATTGTGGGAAGCTTCGTTTTTTTTACCCAGTAACTAGGGTGGTAAATAATGAAATCCATGGTTTAAAACATTGTCAAGATCAAGTGCTAGAATTGATACGGCAAGATTTAGAAGGGAATTGTTTAAGGAATGAAGCAAAAATATTAGAATATTTACAGTTCCAAGAGATTAAACTCTTTGATGAAATTGATGGGTATTTATCGAATGGAATAGAACAATGGAGAGAACTATTAGAGCAGGAGTTAGTAGAAGAGAAAAAATATATGTTACAGTTAGAGCGTCTTAGTAATGGTAGAAAAAACCTAATATTGATCTTAGATAAATTAGAAAATGGTGAGGTGAAAAAGAATGAAACTATTAAATCGTAGAAAATTAAAAAAAAGAAGGCAGCAAGAGGTAATAGAATATAAAAATAGTGTAGAAATACCACGAAGACCTTATATCGAAAAAGCAAATTATAGAGAGATAGACGATATATTTGCCAATAAGCCTGAGGTTCATCGCTTATTAGCAAAATCAAATCTACCGACAATGGAATTATGGGAGCGATTGTTTGCTATTAAATGATACCATTTATGAGTTAATATTCATGTAATCACGGATAATCAGTAAACGAAGGAACCTACAAGTAAATTAATATAGTATATAGAATAGAAAAATATTATGTGAATCATTAAGAGTAAAAAATCGGTATGTAAAAATAGTTGTTTCAAGCCTTTTTATATAGTGGTAAATTTTTGTAAAAATAATAAAATAATATGGATATAAAAGGTTGTTATTTGAAAATTGTAAAAACGTAATAAAATTATTAGA
>CAYJKD010000167.1:0-6162 GCA_964370595.1 uncultured Lachnospiraceae bacterium | reverse complement strand
TGTACAGATCGCGAAGTAAATGAAGCAATTGCATCTGCAAAAGCGGCATATCCTGCATGGTCACTTACACCAGTTGTAAAAAGAGTGCAAGTATTGTACAGATTAAGAGATTTACTTATAAAAAACATTGATGAATTAACAGAACTTGTAGCAACCGAACATGGAAAAGTTTGGAATGAAGCACTGGGTGATGTGCAAAAAGCGATAGAAGGAACAGAACTTGCAATTACAGCAACAACAAATTTAAAGGGCGAAAGCTTAATGAATGCTTCTTCTGGATACGATACCGTATTGTACCGTGAAGCGATTGGAGTATTTGCAGGGATTGTACCGTTTAACTTCCCAGCAATGATTCCAATGGGATGGATGACACCACTTTGTATTGCTTGTGGAAATACCATTGTTTTAAAAGCAGCATCATTTACCCCACAAACTACACTTCGTATGGTTGAATTGTATAAAGAAGCTGGATTACCAGATGGTGTTATTAATGTTGTTACTTGTAGTCGTGTAGAAGCTGAAATTTTCTTAACACACCCAGACATTAAAGGAATTACATTTGTTGGTTCTACTGATGTAGGAAAGCATATCTATTCGGTAGCAGCAGCTCATGGGAAGCGTGTACAAGCTCTTTGTGAAGCAAAAAACCATGCATTAGTGTTAAATGATGCAGCAATAAAAAGAAGTGCAGCAGGGATTGTAAATGCAGCATTTGGTTGTGCAGGCGAGCGTTGTATGGCTCTTCCAGTGGTTGTGGTTCAAGAAGATATTGCAGATGAATTAGTCGCTGAAATTAAGCGAATTGCATCAGAATTAAAATTAGGACCTGCATATGATAAAACAAGTACGCTTGGACCTGTAGTAAATGATAAGCACCGTCAAAGTGTTGTAAGATGGATTGAAAAAGGAATTGAAGAAGGTGCGGAATTAGTACTAGACGGACGTAATGTAACAGTAGAAGGATTTGAAAAAGGATTTTACTTAGGACCAACGATTTTCGATCATGTAAAATCGGGTATGTCTGTTGGGGACTGCGAAATATTTGGACCTGTACTTTGTGTTAAACGAGTGAAAACATTCGAAGAAGGGTTAGCAGTTATGAATGAAAACCGTTTTGCAAATGGATCAGTTATCTATACACAAAGCGGATACTATTCTCGTCAGTTTGCTGAAAAAACAGATGGTGGAATGGTAGGAATTAACGTTGGAATACCTGTACCAGTAGGAATGTTCCCATTTAGTGGCCATAAAGATTCATTCTTTGGAGATTTACATTGCTTAGGAAATGATGGATTCCGTTTCTATACAGAAACAAAAGTTGTTACAACTCACTGGTTTGATGAAGAAGAAGCAAAGAGTTCAAAAGTTTCTACATGGGATGGAACAATCTAAATTTATAATTTGATAGCGAAATGAAAACATAAAAATAAAACTTGGGTATCATCATTGAATAAAGTGATGATGCCCAAGTTTTTTGTGTAACATATTATGTTTCATTTAGTCGAAAATCTACCATGTATGGAATGGTTAATGTAGCTGTTTTTTCTTTTGCTTCTTCGTGAGACATTCCAGAATCAATGAATTGTAATTCTTTCATACGTAACCAATGCTTGTTTAATACAACCTCACCTTCACGGATATTGATTTGTTCAATCGCAAACATAGACTCAGCAAAATCAAAAGCTTTGCATTCAACAGCAGCTCCAAGCACACGAAGTTTAACATTGTCATTGCCTTGTACGACAGAAGATGCAGAGCAATACAGATCCCATGCTTTTTTAAAGCAAGATTCATTTACTAAATATCTAAGGTATTCTTCATAGTAATCTGGATGCAATCGATTAGGTGTTGTAAATGCTTTATCATACCACATCTGAGCAAGGTGTGAATCGCCTAATCGAGCATAAAGGTAGCCGAGTGTACGATAACCGATTAATTCATTGGATTGTTCTGCATAGGTTGTAAGTGCTTGAATTGCTTCTTTTGTAAATCCATTTTCAAACAGTGCAATTCCATAGTAAAAATTAGCAACTCCGCCATGGGCTTCAACGGCTTTTTCTAGATAAGGTATCCAAACCGAATCTGTTAGATAAGAGATTCCGTATCCATCAACGAGTTCTGGTACTTTATACTCCGTCAGTAATGAAGACCATACATCTGATTCATCTCCATTGGTAGAAGTAAAGGTCATTCCGCTTGGAATAAATCCAGGTTTTCTCATTTCTTCAAGTAATGCATAACCACTTCCAGAATGTATTATTTCCGCGATAGGAGCAGAGGATAGAGATTCAAATAAATTATGATTTAAAGTCAATTGTTCAGAAGGCAATTGTTCTTCAACCACTTCACGACAATAGTTTACACAATCTAGGTAACTAGTTTTATGTGCCTTTTCGACATCAATTCTCATTCCACCAAATGCTTGAGTAAATGAGATAGAAGAATGTGGTGCAATCATATCACCATGAACTTGAGTCGATACGAGACCTCCTTGTAATTCTACATACAATGGAGCATCATCAGTTGCTAAAAAATGTTGCCAGTGATTTCCTCCTTGTTCGTTACTCCAACAAAACATTTTACGATAAGGAAGCTCTTTTGTAGAGCGTTCATAGAATGCAGTACCATCATTATATAATGCCATTTCCCAAGTATCATAGATATCTTTATTATTTTGGAAGAAATATTCATTGGAATAGTCAAATACAGCTGGGAAACTAGCATCTTCACTTGGTTTTGATTTTAAATTAGGTAATTGATCGTGGCCAAATGTATTTTCACCGTTGACAGGTGTAGTAGCAATTACTTGATCGGTACCAGATATAACACGACAATTTCGATTAAGTTCTACTGCAATATTTGTCCACCAGTAGAGGGAGCGAGGGTCATCGTGACTATTTGTGATCGTGACATGTGCATAAAGACTATCATCATTTGGCAGTAGATGTAAATCCACATTCAAAAACAAGCCTTTGATTCTTTCATATTCATATAAGCGAACAAATTCACGTCCAGTATCATCTTTACAAATTGCTGCATATAGATGATCCATAGTTAGGCTAGAATGTCCGAATTGACCTAAATTCCATTCGATTCCACCAGAAACCCATGCATTACGAACTGCTAAATTACCAGGTTGGAAAACAGGGTTACAAAATAGAATTTCTTTTTCTTCTACTTTGTTATATAATGACCAGATTCGACCTCCATAAGCTGGTAAAATTACAGCTTTTAGAATTTCATTTTCTATTTCTATTCCATCTAAAACAATGTTTTTCTTGTTTCGATGGTAGCTATCTTGAATGCGATAAGGAAGATGGCGATCTCCCGTCATATACCGAAATCCCTCTTGCTCTGTTTTAAGCAAACCACCATCAATCAAGTCTTTGTCAAAAGGAACTTCCCGTAATTTAGGCAAGCGATTTTGCTCAATCTCATCAACACCTAGTATTTCATATTTAATTTTTTTTATTGTGATCATAATTCATATACCTTTCTATGTTGTTAGCCTTTAATACCACCAGTAATACCACCAATGATTTTTTCTGATAATGCGACATAAAGAATTAGAGTAGGAATGAAAACAATAACAACGGCAGCGAACATTCCAGCCCAGTTTCCTGTATATTGCATGGATTGAAGCATTCCATAAAGTCCAACCGCTACAGGACGTAGTTCGTCTGTATTTGCAAATATGAGGGAAAGGAAGTATTCATTCCAAATATTGATAAAGTTAAAAATAGTAACGGTAATGATGCCGGATTGAGCCATAGGAAACATAATTTTCCAGAATGTTTTTGTTAAGGTACAACCATCAATCGTCGCAGCTTCTTCATATGCCCTTGATAGGTTAGAGAAAAAGGATAGCAAAAATATAGTCGTATAAGGTATATTGATTCCTACATATAAAAAGATTAGTGTAGCCCTTGTTGCCATCAAACTATTTAGAATTCCCATATTTGCAACAACTGCAAATAGAGGTAGAATAATCATAATAATTGGTATTCCCATAGCAGAGACAAAAGAGGTTTGAATAATTTTATTTCCTAAAAATGTATAGCGGGACAACACATAGGATGCTGGAGCACAAATTAAAATAAGTAGGATGCAAGAAATGGTTGCATAAAAGAATGAGTTTGCAAAAAAGGTAGCAACACCTCCGTTGCCCCATGCCTCAATATAGTTTTCAAAGTGCAGGCCAGTTGGGAATTGTAGCGCTTTACCTGCAAAGATATCAGCAGTAGTGGATAAACTAGCTGCAACAATCCAACCAATTAGGGCTAGAGTAAAGCCTACCCAAAGCAAAATGATGATGTAGCCGGGAAGTAATTTTAACTCTTGAGATAAGATGAATTTTTTCACTTGTTTTTTTTCTTTCATAATCGTAAGTACCTCCTTTTCTAAAATTCTATATCATCATCTTTGATAATTAAGTTAATAATACGAAATATTATTACTACACATAGACAAAGAACAACACCAATTGCAGCTGCATAACCAGCATCGCGAACAGTAGAGGCATTACCAGCACCAAATACTTGTCCGTACATATACTGAACAGGAACAATCGTAGATTCGCCTGCAGTTACCGCAGAAAATAGTTGAGACCAAACAAAAAATGCACTTGTACTTACAGACCACATGGTTATATTAGTTTTACAAACCCCCTTTAATAATGGAGCAGTGATATAGCGGAATTGATGAAAACGGTTAGCGCCATCAATTTTAGAGGCTTCATAGTATTCTGGGCTAATTCGTTCAATTCCACTCATCCAGATGAGCATATGATAACCTACCATACCAAAACAATAAGCAATTAGTAAGGCCCAAAATTTATTGTCAGCACTAAGCCACTGAAATTTTGCTAATTGTTCGAGTCCTAGAAATTCAAAAAAACTTTTGAATAATCCATAACGTGGGCTATAAACATATTGTAGCCACATGGTAGCTAATGCAACAGCACTTACGATGTTTGGAAGATAGATAATGGATCGAAATAATTTTTTTCCACGAATTCCACTGGTTAAAATAACCCCGAATAATAAGGATAAACACATAACACCGATACCACCAACAAACCAAATTTTAAATAAGTTAAGCATAGCAGTTTGGAAAATTCCTGTTTCTGCTAAACGAATATAATTACCAATACCATTAAATGTCCATTCTGCAAAAGGAGCTGTAACTGATTCGATGGTAAACAAGCTCATGATAATAGTACGTATAATTGGATATAAAAAAACTAGTAGAAAAATAATAACAGCAGGCGCTAAGAAGCTTATAATAACACCACGGTTTTTCTTCATATCATTTCCTTACCTTTCTTAAAAATGGTGGCGAAAAAGCACGCCACCATTTTATAGTTTCTATATTTCTTATTGCATTGCAGCATTCATTTCTGAAATGAATTCTTCAGCAGTTAAAGAGCCACTCATCAATTTGATTGTGTTTTCTTTTAAAATAGGTGTGATGTCAGGATTTGTTTCTGCACCAGCTGCCCATGTGTAAGTATCAACTGTACTTTCAAAAGAAGATTTTAGTTCTGCTAATTGAACAGGCCATTCTGTATTTGCTTTATCAGTTGGGATTACAAGTGCTTGTTCTACCATCATTTTATCAGATTCGCCAGTTGTAATATATTCAATGAATTTGAATGCATCTTCAGGATTTGCACAGTTAGCATTGATACCAAATACTTGTGATGCAAGATAATTAGTTGTAATAGGATCTACTCCATTTTCAACTTCTGGATATGGGAAGAATCCCCATTCAAAATCAGCTGCTAAAAAGTTCTTTGTTTCATTTGGAAGCCAAGCTCCATTTAAGTTCATAGCTGCAAGTCCAGGAGCAAACTCTTGGTTTTGTCCTGCAGGGAAAGCATTAGTTGCAATATACTCAGAAAAATATCCTTTGTTATAGAAATCAGCATAATCATTGATTCCAGCAACGACTCTTGGATCATCCCAAGTGATTCCATCGCCATTTACTAATTTAATTAAATCATCTTGTCCCATGTATCGTGCTAAATGTAATCCAATATTAGCAGTAGCATATGCATCATCCATTGTAATCGGTGCAACACCAATCTCTTTTAACTTTGCACAAGCAGCATCAAATTCAGCCCAAGTTGTAGGTACTTCTGTGATTCCAGCATTGTTGAAT
>CAYJKD010000166.1:5695-6180 GCA_964370595.1 uncultured Lachnospiraceae bacterium | reverse complement strand
TAATTGATTGTCACTTTCTAAAATCGTATCTTTCTCTTTTGGAATAGATATAGTATAAAGGTTACTAGTCTGCCCACCATTCTTTTTTTCTGAAAATCTAGCCTCTTTTGTTAAAAATCCACTTTCAACAAGCTCTTTTATCGCTCTTTTAACAGTAGAAAGACTTATATGTAGATTTTTACCGATAGTAGCTAATGACGGAAAGCAAGTAAGTTCTTTATTTGTTCTATCTATGAGGTAAATTAATACACTTAAAGCTCTGCTTTTGATATTTGAATTATATGCTGCTTGCTTTAATTGAAATTGTGTTGGATGGTGGCAAGCTGCCACTGGCATTTTTGTAGAACTACTATTTTTCGGATTATTGGCGTTCTGTCTGAAGTTAGATGTTGTTTGAGGTCTGTGTATAACTGTTGTCATGATTTAATCTCCTTTAATCGAAATAGCGACCACCTAAGTAGTCGCTATATAATCTTTAATAATAT
>CAYJKD010000166.1:5414-5685 GCA_964370595.1 uncultured Lachnospiraceae bacterium | reverse complement strand
GCTTAAATCTGGTTGATAATTTATATAGATAGGAGTAAAATACTCTGTATCAAATAAATGTGTAAAATCTTCTCTTTTTTCTTCCGATAAAAACATCGGTATGACATAGGCATAAGTTCTATCAAGTGTGTTTAAAATTTTTGCAGTATATGGTAATTCATACATCTTAGTTCCACAAAGAACTATTAATATATCCATTGACTTACACAAATTTTCATCAGCATTTATCCCTAAATCATATACTCTAAAATTATAGTTTTTTTGTGGTTCA
>CAYJKD010000166.1:0-5404 GCA_964370595.1 uncultured Lachnospiraceae bacterium | reverse complement strand
ATATCTACAATAGTTTTAGATTCTCCGAATATAAGTTGATAATTTCCATTTGGTAATTTTAAATAATGAACGCCATCTGCACCATTTACATACATGCTTGTAGATGTTTTTAGTTCTAACTTAGATAAAATTTTAGGAGCATTAAATTCCCTTGCTAAATACTCAAACCTATTTTTCTGTTTTGTCATTTGTGTGTAAGAAACAGTAGCTGATACATGCCTTAGCCAATGTGACATACTAATTGCCATAGTGGTAGTACCTATTCGTTCTTGCGAACCTACAATGCCACTACGCACATTTTCGCAAGTGAAATTATAACTTTCATTACTGTTTTTACGTTCTTTAACTTGGTATTTCATCAATCCTTTTTCGCTTAGTGATTCTTCTATTTCTGCTCTAATATCATAAATATCAAAAGCTGTTACAATATTTCCTACACCTATATCAAGTAGCCTTTTAAATGTATCACTATCCGTTTTCAAGTCCTCATATATGACAGTTATTCTCGCAGAATACATTGTCATAAATTCTTCAATAGCATTTACAAATTCGCTATCTGTGTCTGCAAAGGCAGTTCTCTCAAGCACTACCTCTGTAAAATGAGAGAAACTTCTCATATCTGTTATCATAAAGTTTTGCAAATTAAAAACTCCTACGATTT
The DNA here is from genome assembly GCA_964370595.1 of uncultured Lachnospiraceae bacterium. Classification (GTDB taxonomy): domain Bacteria; phylum Bacillota; class Clostridia; order Lachnospirales; family Lachnospiraceae; genus Brotaphodocola. The sequence continues at coordinate 4,743 of CAYJKD010000166.1, read as the reverse complement.
TTTTCATATCAACAAAATTGTCATTTGATAGAAAGTCTAATAAATTCGTTTTATTGTTTGTTGTTAAATATAGTAGCATAATTTTCTCCATTCACTTCTCATAATCCAATAGCCCAATAAGGACCACCATTTGCATAAGCCTTGTTGCTTTCATTTAATATAATATGTAAATCCCATTCTTTTTCGCTCCTGCTTAAACTTGCAGGATCTGCCACAAGTATTTTTCCTTCTTCTGTAACTCCACGAAGTACAATAAAATGACCACCTGTATTAAAATGCCCTTTGCTCATTATTACAACAATAAGTTTTCCATTAGAAAGAGAATCTACAATATCTTGTGCAGATAAATTCCCTTCTACTGATAAACCATAGGCTGTAGCAACCGCAGGGATAAGGCTATGATACGAACCATTGCCCTCACATCCAGCAGCACCGATTGTACTCGATGTATCATACATAATGTCAGCCCACCTTTCGTCTAATTGGTTATAGTAGCTTACATTTATTTCACTATCTGAAAAAAACTATTCCTTCATAGCTTTGTCCATATCCTTCCGAATAATCTTTTTCATAAATCCCTAAGTTTTGATTATATCCATAGTCAATTTGCATTATTTCTTCTTCTTTCAGTTCATCAGGCAGAAAAAACTCTGCAATCGTTGATAGTGGACTTGTAAGTATATATACAATAAAAGCTGTTACAATTACTGTATTCAGAGATGGTATTAAAATTATTATAAGTAGCTGTTTTCGTTTTTTCTCGTCTGTTGCAACGTCTATTGCAACCTTTGCCAGAATTTTGGCTAGTGCTGGGTGTGCCATAAGATTTCTCCTTTAGATTTTTTTTGATTTACTTGAATTGTGTGTTTTATAAATGGTATAATATAGAAAAAGATTAGTGCTCAAACCCTTGATTCATTTTGATTGGAGGATTTATGTTATTTATATTACTTTGTGCTCTTAGCGATGAAGATAGAAACTTAGTCGAGCAAATTTTCAACGATAACAAAACTAAATTCTATAACATTGCTTTTTCTCATTTAAAATCAGACGCAAGTGCTAATGATGTTGTTTCTGAATCAATGGTAAAAATAATAAAAAATATTTCTACAATTTCTGCGTTACCTTGTCACAAATTACATGCCTACTGCGTTACTATTGTGAAGAACACTTCTCTTGATATGTTAAGAAGAAATAAGCATACTATCTATGTTGAACCACTAGAAATTGAGAAAGCAGTTGATAGTGAGTATCATGATGTTTTAAGCGAGCCTGATTTTGAAATATTGTTATCAGCTGTTAGTAGCCTATCTGAAAGTGAGCAAGAAATAATCAAGCTTCGTTTTAGTGTAGAGTTAAGTTATAGAGAAATAGGTACTACGCTTAATATTTCAGAAGAAAATGCACGAAAACGCATGGAGCGTGTTCTCTCAAAACTTAGAAAAATCTTAGGAGAGGATCATAAATCATGAAAAACACATTGAACCTTGTTGCTGATAGACTGCTTGAGGATGATTACATAAAAGCATGCGAAAGTGAATCTTCATTTACTGAAATATCCATTGATAACAATACAGAAGATTTATTTGTAGAGTTAATTTTAGCATTGCCTGAAAAAATACAATTTGTTCTATATTCAAAATATGTTTTTTACTTTTCTGCACCTGATACTGAAATCATTTATGGGATTACAAATGTGAAAGGCTTGGCTATATATTGGGTTAAATCCTTATCTAAAACATTAGGACTAAGCGATGATGAAATAATTTCAACAGAGTGCCTAGAAAGTGCTTTGACTAAAGCATTAGATCTATCAACGAATACACCTATATTAAAAATCCATTCCAAAAACAAACCTAACAAATTAATTAAATTAATTTGTAGGCAAGTTGCTGCCGCTCTTTTGATTGTTGTAATAGGCTTGGGTTCTGCAATGGTTGTAAATGCAGAGTTCAGAGAATTAGTTATCAACTTTATTGTTGAAACGTTTGAACGATATACCTCTTTTGAAATTGCTTCTGAAAATGATGCGTCAATAGATTTTGATAATGTTTCGCTTGGGTATATCCCAGACGGATTTGTATTGACAGATACTACGAGTGATTTGGACTTTACTCTGATAACATATAGTAATACATCAAACGATATAAGTATTAAAATTAATATTAGTACTTCTCAAAGAGCATTGCTGAACACTGAAAATTCTATCATCGAAGAAATATATATAGATAGTCTTCCTGCATACAAATGGTCGAATAATAATATAAACTATTTAGCCTTTTCTATTGATGAAAAATTCTTTACTATATACGGTGAAATATCTTTTGATGATATACAAAATATTGCAAAAGAAATAAGTTTAGAAAAATAATAAAATTTTTTATAAAAAGTGTCACGAATAATCCTCCTTAATGCGTTATTTAGTTAGAAAGCTAAAAACACATTAAGGAGGATTTCTAATGAACAGATTTAAACAAGTAATTTCCATAGCATTAGTATTGGTTCTATCTACTAATGGACTAATTGCAAATGCTCAAACAACAACCACTGAAGAAAAACCAGTAATAGAAACTAATTTTGTTGATACTCACCTTATTTCATTTGGCATAAACCATGATGGAACAGAAATAAGAGTAAGTGCGTTATTTGACCCTATGGAACAAACTACATCTATCACAGGATCATTTATTTTAGAAAAGAAATATAATGGTTCTTGGTATACTGTGAAAACTTGGAGTATTAGTGAAAAAGGAACTTCAAGTGTGGCAAAAACTTACCAAGGCACTGCTGGCTCTACATATCGTTTTACTATTGACATTAGTTGTGGTCGTGATGATGTTTATGATACATCACGAAGCATAACACTTGATTAAATCAAATATAACAAGAAAGAAAGGTGATTCCAATGGTTTAATTGACAAACTACTTACTGCTATAAACAATTAATTTTAAATTATGAAAGCGAGGGACATATTATGTTAAAAATTAAAAAGTATATATCTATAATACTTTCTATAGTAATAGTGTCTAGCACAAGTGCAACTGCTTTTGCTTCGGATACGAGCAATACTAAAGATATATCGATGAATAACGCTGTTTTATTAAGCATGGAGTTAACTTCTAAAGCTGACCCTTTCATCAGTTTGGGAAATAATGGATTTTACATAACTGATGAAGATGCATTATCTGCCATATTGACTGAAAATGAAATTACATTAATCGAAAATCAACTTAATAGTACTAACACTGCAATTAAAAAATCTATAAATCAAGAAGGTGCAACTATTAAGGTTGACTATTTAAATAAGTCAATATCAGTGTTAACAAGTAGCTCATTGATTACGCAAAACAGTGCTGACGAAGGCGAAAATAGAGTCGAATGGATTTGGTTCGGTATAAGAATTTATATGTCAACCAGTACAGTAAATCATCTTTTAAACCTTGGTGTAGCCGGTGCTGCACTTGCGATATCTATAGCTTTTCCAGTAGTCGGAGTTGCTGTTAGTACAGCAGTAGCTGGATATTTGATAACAGAATTTGGTACATCTGCAATTTCACGACCAATTTATGTAGATGTCGGTTTAAAATTTCCAGATTTACTCAATCCGGGTGTTGTTGGTGTCAGAGGTTGGGGATTTCAGTAATATCAACTAGATAAGGAGGATCACTATGAATAAACTATACAAATTTTTCTTTCCTGCAATCTGCTTAATAGTAATATTTCTACTAAGTTATATTAGTGTAAATAATCTTCTTGATGGAATATTAAGATTCATTGTTTATGTTTCAACATTATTGATTTTAGTGTATTTCGGGAAAAAAGTATATATAAGGAGACAATGATTCGCCTTGAATATGTATAACGTGCACCCAGCACTAATTTAAGCCTGTAATAGTTTGTGATGACTTAATATATGCATTTCACAAGTAGTATAGGTTCATTCTACAAATACGATACAAATAGAATTTTAGTTTTTTCTATAAAAATTACACATAACCTTTCAATTATTACACCGCAATTAAATCACTCCTTTTTCTGATAAAATAAAAGAAAAAGGAGTGTTAAATTATGTTATATGAAAAACAAACAACCAATTATCCAGATATAAAGTTTTCAAGTGAAAACCTAAAGCAACAATTTTATCAAACAATAGGCGAACTTTACGTTAGCAATCAGCATCGTTCAAGACAACTTGTAGATAGCTGTAGATTATTCAGCCTCAAGACCATGTGCACGCTAATTCTGTACCACTGTGGTCCTGAAACTGAACCATGGTCACGCTAGGTGTACCACTTGTTTAATATTCAGATGGAATTTCAATTTGATGTTCTCTGAGTAATTTCTGTAATAAATCAATATACTCACGTTGATGTTGAAGTTCAATTCAGTTACCGTGACATAATTCATCCGCTTCTTCTAATTCAAGAAGGATACGTTCATAATCAGACCATTTGATACATTTATGGTTTTTACTAAAAGCGCAATAATTAATCATGGACACCGCCTTTCTGACTTGCCTTAAGTCCATGTCGTTCTCTCATAGATATAGTGCCATCAATTAACACCTCGTATGAATTATGTATGATCCTATCCATTATAGCATCTGTAGCATCATAGAAACAAAACATTGAGTACATTTAATATCGAGCGTTCTCTAAGTATGAAAGGCTGCCCATATGATAATACCGTTGCAGAAGCTACATACAAAATCATAAAGACAGAGTTTGTGCGTAAACGTGCAT
>CAYJKD010000165.1:0-6188 GCA_964370595.1 uncultured Lachnospiraceae bacterium | reverse complement strand
GGATTTGTGGCAGTAAAAGAATTTAATTTAGAAATTGCAGATAAGGAATTCGTAATCTTTGTAGGACCATCAGGATGTGGAAAATCTACAACTCTTCGTATGATCGCAGGACTTGAAGATATTTCATCAGGAGAATTATATATCGATGGAAAATTAGTAAATGATGTTGAACCTAAAGATAGAGATATCGCAATGGTATTCCAAAACTATGCTCTATATCCACATATGTCAGTATACGACAATATGGCATTTGGTCTTAAACTTAGAAAAATGCCTAAAGATGAAATTGATAAATTAGTTCAAGAAGCGGCTAGAATTCTTGACTTAACACACTTATTAGACAGAAAACCAAAAGCATTATCTGGAGGACAAAGACAGCGTGTTGCTATGGGACGTGCAATTGTTCGTAATCCAAAAGTATTCTTGATGGACGAGCCTTTATCAAACCTTGATGCAAAACTTAGAGGACAAATGCGTATTGAGATTTCTAAATTACATCAAAGATTACAAGCTACAATTATCTATGTTACTCATGACCAAACAGAGGCGATGACACTTGGAACTAGAATCGTTGTTATGAAAGATGGTATTGTACAGCAAGTAGATTCTCCACAAAATCTTTATGATAGACCACAAAACAAATTCGTTGCTGGATTTATCGGAGCTCCTCAAATGAACCTTGTAGATGCAACTGTTGGAAAATCAGGAAATGGAATCACACTTACATTTGGTGGACATACAATTACATTACCAGCAGATAAAGCAAAAGTTCTTGAAGCTGGCGGTTATGTAGGAAAAGCTGTTACTTTAGGAATTCGTCCAGAAGACTTACATGATGAGGAAGATACACTTGCTAAATCTCCTGAAAGTGTAATCGATGCAACAATCCGTGTTTACGAACTTCTTGGAGCTGAAGTGTTCTTATACTTTGATATTGAAGAGACTAGCTGTACTGCTCGTGTTAATCCACGTACAACTGCTAGACCTGGCGATACAATTAAGTTAGCACTTGACTTAACAAAAATTCATGTATTTGATAAAGAAACAGAGCAAATCATTGTAAACTAATTATAAAAACAAGGGCAAGAGAGTAGATACTCTCTTGCTTTTTTTAATATTATGACGTATTATAGTATTATGTAACATGAATAATTACAAAATTTAAGGTAAGGAGCTGAAATTATGATATCAAATCAAATCCTACAAAGTAATATAGATGGATTAAAGGCAATAACAAGGATGGATATGTGTATTTGCGACATAGAAGGAAAGGTTCTAGCATCTACTTTTCCAGAAACTGACGAAAATGAAACAGCTGTATTAGCATTTGTGGAATCATTAGCAGATAGTCAAGTAATTCAAGGATATCAGTTTTTTAAAGTGTTTGATGAAAACCAATTGGAGTATATACTACTTGCAAAAGGTGAAAGTGACGATGCATATATGGTAGGAAAAATGGCAACATTCCAGATTCAAAACCTACTAATTGCATATAAAGAGCGCTTTGATAAAGACAACTTTATTAAAAATCTATTGTTGGATAACTTGCTATTAGTAGATATTTATAACAGAGCAAAAAAACTACATATAGAAACGAATGTAAAGCGAGTTGTATTTATTATTGAAACAGAGCAAGAAAAAGATGTGAATGCATTAGAAACCGTTCGTAGCTTGTTTGCTACAAAAGCAAAAGATTTCATTACTGCTGTTGATGAAAAGAATATTATTTTAGTAAAAGAAATGAAATCAAGCGAGCAATATGGCGATTTAGAGAAAACAGCAAGCACAATTCTTGATATGCTGAATTCAGAAGCAATGGCAAAAGTCAGTGTAGCATATGGAACAATTGTAAATGATATTAAAGAGGTTTCTCGTTCGTTCAAAGAGGCTAAAATGGCACTTGATGTTGGAAAAATTTTCTACAGTGGACAAAATGTAGTAGCATATGGAAATCTCGGAATTGGTCGTTTGATTTATCAGCTACCAATCCCACTGTGCCGTATGTTTATTAAAGAAATTTTTGACGGGAAATCGCCAGACGAATTTGACGAAGAAACATTAACTACAATCAACAAATTCTTCGAAAATAGCTTAAATGTATCTGAAACTTCGAGACAGCTTTTCATCCATAGAAACACTTTAGTATATCGTTTGGATAAACTACAAAAAAGTACAGGACTAGACCTTCGTGTATTTGAAGATGCGATTACATTTAAAATTGCACTTATGGTAGTAAAATATATGAAGTATATGCAAAACCAAGATTACTAAAAAATTTCTAGAGGGCAGAAATGATAGAGATTAAAAATCTAAATAAAATATATTCAGAAGGAAATAGAGCCTTAAAAAATATTAATATTACCATTGAAGATGGTGAGTTTGTATTTATTATGGGGAAAAGTGGATCAGGTAAATCCACCTTGCTGAAATTATTATTAAAGGAGGTAGAACTTACAAGTGGTTCTATCTCCATTGACCATATGGAACTAAATAAAATGCCACGAAGATATGTACCTAAATTTCGTAGAAAATTAGGAGTTGTATTTCAAGATTTTCGGTTATTAAAAGATCGAAATGTATTTGAAAATGTAGCATTTGCCCAACGAGTAATTGGTGTATCTTCACTAGCAATTCGAAAAACAGTCCCACAGATGTTAACAAAAGTAGGATTGTCTGCAAAATATAAATCTTATCCCCAGCACTTATCAGGAGGAGAGCAGCAAAGAGTTGCAATTGCGAGGGCTTTAGTAAATAAACCTACCATTCTTTTAGCAGATGAACCAACAGGGAATTTAGATAGTGAAAATGCCATTGGAATTATGAAGCTACTAGAAGAGATTAACAGGGATGGGACTACGGTTGTTGTAGTAACTCATAGCCAAGAGCTAGTTAATCAAATGGGTAGACGAGTTATTACTCTTGAAAAAGGAGAATTACTCAGTGATAAGAAAAGGTGGAAGTTTTCATGAGAATCAGTACATTTTTTTATTGCCTTAGCGAGGGAATGAAAAATATTATAAAAAATTTTTGGTTTTCACTTGCGTCCACAGCAACGATTAGTGCTTGTATATTTTTATTTTGCCTTTTTTTTGCGTTGTTCTATAATATTAATTTTTTAGTAAAGCAAGTAGAAGGTACAGTTGGAATTACAGTTTTATTTGAAGAATCGTTGGTACAAGCAGAAATAGCTGCAATTGGAAAACAGATTGAGGCAAGAGTTGAGGTAAAAGAACTTACTTATATATCAGAAGAAGAAGCATGGGAATCATTTAAAGAAGAGTATTTTAAAGGAAATGAAGAATTAGCAGAGGGATTTGCTGATGATAATCCTCTTGCAGGATCTTCTAGCTATCACATATTTGTTCATGACCTGAATCAGCAAGAGGAACTTGTAACGTATATTCAAAATATAGAAGGTGTACGCCAAGTGAATTATTCTAGTGAAATTATATCTGGATTTGCAAATATTAATAGTGTTATCAGTGCGATATCAGCGGTTATTGTTGGTGTATTATTTGCAGTTTCTTTATTTCTGATAAATAATACAATATCGATGTCTGCTGCATTTCGAAAAAGTCAAATTCAAATTATGCGTTTAATCGGTGCAACAAATTTTATGATTCGAGTTCCTTTTATTGTAGAAGGGGTTATGATCGGAATTTTTGGAGCGATTATTCCGTTAGCAGCAATTTATATTATTTATGTTAAAGCAATCGAGTATATTACTCAGCGATATGTAATGCTTGCTAGTGAGACATATTTTCTCCCGATTTCTCAAATTTACCCTCAAATGATAGGTGTTGCTTTAGTTTTAGGAGTTGGAATTGGTTTTTTAGGAAGTTTTTTCACAATTAGAAAGTATTTAAAGGTTTAGAGGAGTTGTATGAGAGGGATAGTGTGTAAAGTGGTATGTGTACTTGGTTTAACTGCAAGTATATGTATGTCTCAAATTGTGTATGCAAACAGTGATGGCATTAGCGAAGCAAAAGAAAAAGCAGAAGTTATGGAAGAAGAAAAACAACGAGTAGAAGAGTCTATTGCAGAACTCCAGCGACTAAAAGGAGATTCGGCAGCCTATGTAACGCAATTAGATCAGACTTTAAATAGTTACTCCACAGAGTTAACACAATTAAATACAGATATTATTGCAAAGCAAGGAGAAATTGAGCTTGCTCAAACTAATTTGACAGAAGCAGAACGAATCGAAGAAGACCAGTTTCAGCAAATGAAAATTCGTATTAAATATATGTATGAGCAAGGAGAGCTTTCTGCGTTAGATGATTTGATGGAAGCGGATAGCTTGGCAGATTTGTTCAATCAAGCAGAATATTTTACTAAAATATCTGAATATGATAGAAATAAGCTTACGGAATACGGTGAAATAAAAAGTGGAATTGAAAGTATTAAGTTGACATTAGAAGCAGAAAAGACACAGTTGGTACTGCTTCAGGAAGAAACAACCTTAAAAAAGGCATCAGTAGAAACTTTGATTGCTGAAAAAACAGCAGAACTAGCTGCATTTGATGAGAAAATTTTAGCTGCTGAAAACCAAATAAGCACAATTGAGCAAGATATTAAAGCGCAAGAAGATGAAGTGAAACGGCTAGAAGAAGAAATTCGAAGACAAGAAGAAGAAGCTAGGAAAAAAGCAGAAGAAGAAGGCAAAACATATGATGTAGTGAGTCTTGGAGATATTAGCTTTAAATGGCCAGTTCCTGCAAGTAGTAGAATTACTTCTAAATTTGGAAATAGGGTTTCTCCTACGGAAGGAGCTTCTAGTAATCATAAAGGAATTGATATTGGAGCTCCAACTGGAACAGACATAATCGCATCAGCATCTGGTACTGTAGTAATCTCACAATATAGTTCATCAGCAGGAAATTATGTAATGCTTAACCATGGAGGTGGAATCTATACAGTATATATGCATTGCTCACAACTTCTTGTTTCAGTAGGCGAAAGTGTAAGTGAAGGGCAATAAGTAGGATTAGTTGGTTCTACTGGATATTCGACAGGACCACATTTGCATTTTGGAATCCGTGTAGACGGAGTATATGTAGATCCATTAAATTATGTAAGCCCATAATAGAAGAGGAGAAAATCAGTGGAAAGAGAAAACAAAGGTAAATTTTGGAAAGGCATGTTAGTTGGAGCATCACTTACCCTTTTTTCAGGCCTTGTAATAGTAGGAGTGGTTTCAGGAGTTTCTCTAATTGGAAGAAGTGTCATGGAGAATCAGCAACGTGTACAAGGTGCTTTTGAAGGTGCAGAAGATATTGATTATTTGAATGTAGTAGAGAAACTAGGACTTTTAGAAGAAATTGTTAATGCGTACTTCTTGTTTGATGAAGATGTTGAATCTTTAGAAAATGGAATATATGCAGGATTTATGCAAGGTTTAAATGACCCATATTCAGTTTATTATACGAAAGAAGAATATACAGAATTAGTGGAAAGCACAGAAGGAACGTATTCGGGAATTGGTGCAATGGTAAGTCAAGATGTGAATACCATGTTAATTACTGTTGTAAAGGTATTTAAAGAAAGTCCTGCAGAAAAAGCTGGGTTACTTCCAGGAGATATCTTCTATGAGGTTGAAGGGGTAGATGCTACAAATATAGATGTAGATTTACTAGTAAGTCAGTATGTAAGAGGAAAAGAGGGTACACCTGTAACATTGTCTGTTCTACGAGGCGATGAGATTATTGAGCTTGTTATTACAAGAGGGCAAGTAGAAGTTGAAACAGTAGAACATCAAATGCTAGAAGATAAAACAGGTTATATTATTGTGAGCCAATTTGATGTTGCTACAACTCAACAATTTAAGAATGCAATAGATGATCTAGAGCAACAAGGAATGCAGCAGCTCGTTATTGATTTAAGAGGAAACCCAGGAGGCGTTTTAGATACTGTAGTTGAAATGGTGGCATATGTATTACCAGAAGAACCACTGGATGGAATGATTGTGTACACAGAGGATCGTTACAATAAAGGTGCACAATATTTTTCTGAAGATGGAAAGATTAAAATGACCACAAATGATGGTTCGGATCCAGATACTAGATATCCAAAGATAGATAACCATCAAGTAGATGTGCCAATTGCAGTTTTAATTGATGGAAACTCTGCTAGTGCCTCTGAAGTATTTGCAGGATGCATCAAGGATTACAATTGGGGAACATTGGTTG
>CAYJKD010000164.1:0-6343 GCA_964370595.1 uncultured Lachnospiraceae bacterium | reverse complement strand
AGTAATTGTGGGTCAAATCCTATCAATCGTTCCAAGACTTCCGCCTCCTTTCGTCGCTTTCTAAATTAATTTTAATTACGTGCGGTGATTTCACTTGCTTGCAAGGGTAAAATCACAAACGCTAAGGGTAAAAATTTATTTTTACCCTTAAGCTCCGAAAGGCTTAACGAACATCAAGATAATTGCTACAACAAGTCCATAAAGACCAGTTGTCTCTGCTACCGCTTGTCCTAAAAGCATAGTGGAAGTAATGTCTGATTTTGCTCCTGGGTTACGTCCAACTGCAGATGCACCATAACCAGCTGCAATCCCTTGTCCGATACCAGATCCGATACCTGTTAAAACCGCTAGACCAGCACCAATTGCTGAGCAACCTAAAATAAAATCTTGTCCTGAAATATTCATGATAAATTCCTCCTAAAATAATTTAATAATTTAATTGTTACCTACTCAATTTTGTCATTGATGTAAACCATAGTTAACATACAAAATACATAAGTTTGAATAGCTCCTGAAAATACATCTAAGTAGATATGAAGCCCTGCTGGTATTCCAATGCTAGCGAATGCTGGCATCATTCCATACCAAAGTCCCATAATGATTACCCCTGAAAGCATGTTTGCGAATAAACGCAATGAAATAGATAGGGGATTTGCTATCTCGCCAATTAAGTTAATGGGAAACAAAATTGGGGTCGGTTGAAATAAGTTTGTAAAATGCCGAGCTTTCTTAACTTTAATTCCTTGATAATGAACAATAAAAAACGTTATCATACCAAGCAAAAAAGTCACTCCATAATCTGCTGTAGGTGCTCGCAACCCGAATAAACCACTGATGTTACAAAATAGGATATACAGAAAAATAGTACCAATGTAGTTTAAGAACTTTCTTGAATTACCACCTAACACACTTCCTGTCATCCCACCTATAAGCTCATAGATATACTCTAATGCATTCTGGAATCCTCCAGGAACTTCACTATCCTTTTTTAATACTTGATTTGCCATAATGGCTAGAATAATGAGTATCAAAGATACTATTACCATCCCTATTGTCGTGGTGGTTATCCAGAGTTCCTGACCAAATAATTCATAGGAATAAACCCCATGTATCATAAAGTCAGGTCCCTCGGAATTTAACAATATCATATCGTGTCCTCCTTTCTTCAATATTTGATTCTGTCACAAATACAATTAGTCCACGATGTTGTTCCTTGGACTGAGAAATCTATGAATGAACGGTTGCAAATATGCTCCCGCTTTCATCCCCATCATACCTACTACAGCTGCTAAAAGATCCATTTGAAACCAATTCCATAAAACTAGCATACTGAGTATTAATACGACCTTCCTAACCATTGCTTGGATAATCGTACTTCTTTTTGCGTGCTCTTCTTCAATCCCTTCAAGCACACGTTCTGTATTGATCCCTATATGGATCATTGTCACAATTCCAGCTACTGCGCCTACAAACAAACCAAAGAGAGCTGGAATCAATGGATAAGAAACCCTAGGCAACACAAGTATTGCCAGTATCGCTAATAGAATATTATAAAGTACGATTCCAACAGAAATTTCAAAGAGCAAACGCTTTGTCTCTTTTGTTAACCACATCATACTTTCATATTCTCCTTATCTGAATTATGCATTTCTCCACTAGAAAAAATTCGACTTTCTGGCTTCGGCTTTACACTTCCAATTCTTTGTGCTCCGCTCAGTGATTCTTGCTTTTCTTTCTCATCTTCTTTTTGCTCTTGCCTAAGCGTCGCTTTTGCCATATGATACCCACATTTACCACCTGCTACAACTCCTATTAGCAAGCATACCAATATACTTTTTGTTCCCCATTGCCTATCAATCATATAACCTATATAGGTACACATAAAGATTGGTGTGAGGACACTGAGACCTAATTGAGTTACCATGGCAAAACTTCGAAATACACTCTTTTTATATTTCATCTTACCCCTTCCTCTCAACAATCTCCTTACATCATTTCTATTATAACTAAGTTTTTACTTTTTGTCTATTATTCACATCAAAAAAAAGAAAGATTCCTTAAGATTTCATATTTGTCTAATTTTTTTAATAAAAAAACTTTGATAATAAAGACTTTCATCCAAATATTATCAAAGTTTTTTTCGCTATTATTGTATTATAAATCCATTTTCGTTCACATAATATCCGTCTATATAACGGTTTGTAGCTAGCGCTCCTCCTTGGCTTCCGTCTAGATAATGCCACTGATTATTAATGAGAATCCAACCTGTTTCCATCGCACCTGTGGATGGGCTTAAATAATACCAACGTCCATTATCCACAATCCAACCTGATTGCATTGCACCTGTAGATGGATTTAAATAATACCACTCTTTTTCATATTGAACCCATCCAACCTGCATATGGCCACTGGTATTAAAGTAATAGTAACCCCCATCAATCATTTGCCAATTTTTATACATAAATCCATCATATCCAAAATAATGCCATGCTCCATCTAAATGTTTCCAAGTATTTGTAATAAATTCGCCGTTTGTACCACGATATTTCCATCCATCTGAAAACTCAGCCCACCCTAAACTCGTCGGTGTTGTAACTTGATCTGCAGTAGCTTCTGCAATCACTTGCTGATTTCTCATCGAATAAGTATCTTCTGCACTAATTGTTTGTGTTCCTGAATATCCCCATTCTCCCGGGGTCATATAAGTACTTTCCTCTGAATTAACTGGTATTGCTCTTACTTTAAATGTGTAATGCCCATCATATACCATAAATGGATAAAAATCAAATGTTGTTCCTACACTTTTTTCTACACTGTATGCTACTTGATCGTTATGATATAGTTTCAATTCATATGCTTTTGCATTTTCTACAGGTTGCCACTCTACCTTTCCAAGTGGATATCCAACCCAATCAGCATCTAGGGTATCTTCTAATGTTCCTTTTACTTTTGCTAATGTAATAGAAAGAACTAGTGTTTCATCCTCGTCTTCTTTTTTAACAGCAGTCAGCTCTCCACCATTTGCAATCACTGTTTTTTTACTTACGGATTTCTCGAAGTATTGTCCATTTCTGGCATGAAGATAAACTTTGATTTTAGGTTCTTCACCAATTGCATACCCTTCATCTGGAACACTGCTCCATTCAATATTTCCTACTGAAAATTGACTACTTGTACTTGTTACTGTTGCATGAACTGATTCATTTCCTTCCTCAACCAAAGATTGAATATTTACAGCTACTGTATAGATTGGTGTTCTCGTCTCTGTTGATGCTGCAAATACAGTAAAATTTCCTACTATCAGCATAACTGATACCATTATAATTCGTTGTATCATTCTATTCTTATTCATCAAACCATCTCCTTATATCGAACCATTTCTCTTATTGCAAAATCCCTTCTGCATTCACGTAGTAACCTCCAATTATCGCATCCCTCGCCATAATTGCAGTATCTGGGTAAAAATAGTACCAAGAAGAACCAACTTGATTCCATCCTACTACTGCTACACCATCAGAATTCATGAAATATCGGTTTGTACCTGCATCGATCCAATTCCGCTGCATTGCACCGCTTTGGTCAAAATAATACCACTTGCGATTATCTTGGAACCAACCTGTAATCATATCTCCATTACTTGTTAAATAGTAAGTTTGTCCACTCCAATCTAGCCACCCAGTATCCATATATCCATCATGTCCAAAAAAGTACCATACCCCACCAATCATTTCCCATTGATACGTAGGATAAGTTCCATCTGCTCGTTGATACCACCAACCAATTGCTTCTTTTACCCAATGTCCTACGACTGGCTGTACTGGAGTTGCATGTTCTGTTGCCTGTGATGGTAACTCCTCAGGAGATGTAGAATCTTGAGGATCTGTCCCGTTGTATATTTTATCATAGCTGATATACAAATTATTAGAATATTGCCATGGACCATACTCTGTATAAGAACTTTCATGTGCACTATTAGGAACAGCCCTTACACGAAATGAATAATCCCCCTCCTTATTCATATATGGATATAAGTTATAGTCATTCGTTGTTGTTCTTTCAATCTTTTTTATCATTGTACTTCCACGGTACAATTGAATCTCATATGCTCTTGCAAAATCAGCATTATCCCACTTTGCCTTGCCTAAAGGATCAATTACCCAATAAGCTTCTTCAATTTCGCCTAAAGCACCTTCCACTTCTTTCAATCGGATGTTTATTTCAATCGCTTCTCCATTATTCAAAACACGGTAAGAACTGAATTCAGCACCGCTTCCCTTTACAGAAATACTACCAGATATTCGTTGCCCAAAATAATACCCATCTTCTGCTGTTACAACAATAACCGCTTGAGGAATCTGTCCTATTTTCCACTCTCCAGAATCATTTGTAAATTCAATGCCATCAATGGTGTATCTTGTACTTGAAATATTAGCATAAAGCTCTCCTCCAGATTCGCCTGCACGAACTTGTGCTGAAACGGTAATTGAAACTGAACGAATTTCTTCATCTTTTACTTCATCACTTTCCGTTCCATAAACTACTATCGTCCCTGCTAAAAATAGAATTCCTATTACGATAAAAAATCCAATCCGTTTCATCATTTTCATCATACATAACCCCTTTTATTTGAATGTAATTATAGTATATACAAATGCGTACAACTTCGTCAACTTACAATCTCATTACAAAAAATTAATCAATTACGTATATTTTAGAAAATAAACATATATATCTACAACTGTTTTATACAATTCTTCAGGAATTGGTTGTCCTGCATCTAATTGACTCAATACAGACGCTAGGGAATTATCTTCATATACCGGTACATTATTTTCATTGGCAATTTCTACAATTTTTTCTGCAATAAACCCTTTTCCGCTTGCTACGATAATCGGAGCACGCTTCCCGCCTTCTTCATATTTGATCGCAACAGCTTTTTTATTTAACACACGATTAAACTCTGACATTGATTGAATCCCTCCCTTTTCTAAGCTTCGGAAATACCTTCATCAATTCATATGGTTTACGCCCACGCTCAACCACAATATTTTTCAATTCCAATCCATTATTCGCTACAATCTGGCTAAGCCCATTTTGAATTTCTTTTGCATCTGCATTCAGTTTTGTAGGATAATTAACAAACAATTCTAATTTTTCTTTTTGGTAATTTAATATAACATCAAAATACCCGATCCCTTCCATATCAAACTTAACTAACATACGTATTACTTTATCATCTGTTTCCTGTCCACTAGAATCTGACTGTGCGTCTGGGTCCACCCAAAGCTCCGAAAACATAATGTTACCATCTAGGTTAATTGGTAGCATCAAATGTAATAGCGGCATATAAACACTTTCATTTAATAACATCGCATTTAATACATTAGCAAATATTTGTTTTGCTTCATACCCTCCTTCACCATTCAAACCTGATTGGATCAAACGGATAAATTCTTCTGCTAGGACACCTTTTTCCTTCGCATCAGCAAGAAGCATTTTATTAATAAATTGCTCCAAGTCAACATTTTGCATCTCGCCTAGATGACTTCGAAAATCTGGAAATTGAAATAATTTTTCTAGGCTCGATAAAACTTGTTCTGAGCTTCCGTTTAGATATCTAGCAGTATTCAGCGTTACAAGTGTCATAATATCTCTAATTGTCCCTAAGTCCTTTGTTCTAGAAATATATTTAGAAAATAGCGGAATGATTTCTTCTCGCATTACCTTTCCATTTTCCTTAATCTTTTCTTCTAATGTTTTTAACAAATTAGGATCAAGTTGTCCCTCTTTTTGATGAGACTGAAGTTTTTGCTTCAGTTGAAGAAGCTCTTGCCCATCTTCTTTCAGCATATATGGAACAATTTGCTCAATTTCTGCCAAAATATTGTTCAACAAATGTCCAGAAGAAGCCATATCTCCATACTGTTTTAAAAACTCTAAAATTGCTGTTCTCAGTTCTACAGAACCTGTTCCGTTTAAAATTTGATGAAGTACATCAAAAAATGGACCTGTATATTTACTGGCCATGGACGCTTGCTCCTTCATATAAGAAAGCAGTTGTTCTGGATTCATCTTCATCATTTCCATAAACTTTGCAATTTGTGTTGCAAAGTCTTCTCCTAGTCCAGACGTTATCATCGTCTGACTATCCATAATTAAATATTTTGAAAGTAATTCTGCAATTCTTGGCATTTCTGATACCGTCTTTGCAAATGTTCCATAATTGGATTCTGCATAGTAAGCAAAGCGATTATCCTCCGCCTCAGGTTTCATATCCGAACGTACTACTTTACTTGGATCTACAACATTTTGAATCTGTTTATCAGCTGGTGTAACTGGATTA
>CAYJKD010000163.1:1615-6395 GCA_964370595.1 uncultured Lachnospiraceae bacterium | reverse complement strand
CTTTCAAGAAAATATGAATGTCTGAACAAGCAAAATAGAGAAAAAGGAGAAGCTAAAAAACAAAAACTTAGTAAAGTAGCATTACTTGGAACAAAATATACGATGACACAAGCGTTTTATAAGCAGAAATTAGTAGATCATGGTATTGATGTGTTGATACCTAATGAGCAAGATGTAGAATTCGTAAATGATGTGATTTATCAGGAGTTATGTTTAGGTATAATCAATCCTAAATCGAAAGAGAACTATCTTGCGATCATTAATAAATTGCAACAAGAAGGGGCTGAGGGTGTAATCTTAGGGTGCACAGAAGTAGGCTTACTGATTTCTCAGGAGGATACATCGCTACCAGTTTTTGATACAGCTGTGATTCATGCAGTAGAAGCAGCAAGATTTGCAGTTAGTCCGTATCTAGGAGGAATGGAATAATTCAAATAAAGATGCGTTTTGGCTTACTAAGATAATATGTATATGGGATTTGAGAAAGAGTATAATTGAAAAACTGTTCGTGATACAGTTTTTGGTTATATTCTTTTTTTTATTATGAGTTAGTAATCGATAGTTTATATAGAGTAATCGGTTGATATATATATAATGCTGTTGAGCTGGATGCAATAGGTAAAAATTGGAACTATATAGCTATAAAATCAGATGAAAGTATAGAAAATATAGTTTTAAATAGGAGTGCTAGTAAGTGAAATTGGAATAATGCACAAATTATATGCGTATAATTTTAAAATAATAAAAAAAATGATATCAACCGATTGACATATTGGAAAATATGTGTTAAATTACATACATAGCAAAAACAAAGTCTTATGGGCGAAGTTAATTTATTAAATGGAGGAAGAGTTATGAAGTCAAGAAAGTTAGTATCATTATTAACAGCAACAACAGTAGCAGCTGGAATGTTAGTAGGTTGTGGATCGACAGAAACAGCAGAAACAACAGCAGCGGAAGCTACCACAGCAGCAGGAACCACAGCAGCAGAGGCAGCACCTGAATCAGAAGAACCAGCAGCGAGTGGAGAACCAGTTGAGATTTCAATCTTAACATCAAAAGCGGATATTGTTCCTTTTTTCGAACCAGCACTAGAACAGTATGCAATTGACAATAACTTAATTATTAACTTCGAAGCAGTAGGAGAAGGACAATCTCCATATCAAGCGATGCAAGTAAAGTATGCTTCAGGAGAAGCTCCAACATTAGCACTTGTTGATTGTAACGACATTGTAGCCCTTGGAGAAGAGCATGGAGTACCACTTGATGATGAAAAGTGGGTAGCAGATGGTGGAAATACTTATGGGGTTAGCGTAAATGGAACTCTTTATGGATTCCCATTTAGCTTAGAAGGCAGAGGAATCTTATTTAACCGTACTGCAATCGAAACTACACTTGGAAGAGACTTTGATGAAACAGCGATCACAAATATTGATGAGTTTTCAGCGCTTTGTGATGAATTAGTAGCAGCTGGAATGGAAAAGCCAGTTATCATTACAAAAGAAGATTGGTCACTTGGAGCACACTACATGGGTCTTATGTATGAGCAACAAGATGGAACAGAAGAAGGTGCACAAGCATTTGTTGATGGATTGAAAGCAGGAGATGATGTAGCTGCTAACGAGCGTTTCAATAGCTTGATGGATACTTTTGATGTATTAAAAAAATATAACATCAATGGAGAAGATCCAATGGCAGTTGATTATGACCTAGATAATGCAAACTTTGCAGTTGGCGATGCAGCGTTCTGGTTTAATGGAAACTGGGTATGGCCAGTAGTTAGTACTTTTGCTGATGAAAGTGCAGAATTTGGTATGATGCCAACCTTCCAAGCAGAAGGAGATCAGTTTAATACATTAGTAAATGCAGTAGGTTCTAAGCAATTTATGATTGATAATTCAGCTTCTGAAGCACAGATTCAAGCAGCGAAAGATTTACTAAACTGGATGGTATATGATGAAGGCGCACACTTTGTAATGGCGGAAGAGATTCAATCCGTTCCAAGTTTTACAACATATCAAGCAAGTGAAGCGAATAAAATTGGTATTCCTCTAAAAGAATATGCAGATGCAGGAAATACATTCCCACAATACAATGGACTACCAGGAGACCACTGGGCAGAAGTTGGTAGATTTATGCAAAAATACTTAGCAAGTGAATCTACAGAAGCAGATAGAGCAGAACTTGCAACTAGTATCAACGAATACTGGACAAGCCAAGAATAAAAAATATAATTTTAATAAGGGATGCTTATGTAGCATCCCTTTCGTTGAATAAAGATCTTTAAAATGGAGGGAATATCGTGAAAGAGAACAGTTTGTCAAATAAGGTTTTAATGTTTTTAATGTTTGCTGGACCAGCAATGTTCGCATTTTTTGCTGTAATTATTATACCATTCTTCTACGGGGTGTTTTTAACCTTTACCGATTGGGATGGAATTGCAGTAGAAAAAAATATCATCGGGCTTGCTAACTATGTGAAAGTATTTCAAGATACTGACTTTTGGAATTCACTATTGTTGACAGTTGGATATGTAGTTGTTAGTACCCTCGGAGTACAGGTAATTGCATTTGGACTAGCATATCTACTAACTAGTGGTGTAAAAGCACAAAACTTCTTTCGAGCAGGATTTTTTACTCCTAACCTAATCGGTGGAATTGTACTTGGTTTTATTTGGCAATTTATCTTTTCAAAAGCGATGCCAGCCATGGGAGAACTTACAAGCATTCCATTCCTAGAATCCTCTTTCCTATCAGAACCAGCTACAGCGATGGTAGCTCTGATGCTAGTAAGTATCTGGCAGTATTCAGGATATATGATGTTAATCTACGTAGCAGGATTTGCAGGGGTACCTGAGGATGTACTTGAAGCGTCAAGAATTGATGGATGTAATGCTACTCAGACTGTAAGGCACATCACAATACCTCTAATCAGTCAATCGTTTAGCATATGTACTTTTTTAACATTGACAAGATGTTTTATGGTATACGATTTAAATGTTTCTTTAACCAATGGAGAGCCATATGGAAGTACCATTATGGCAGCATTACATGTATATGAAAAAGCGTTTAAATCAAGACAATTCGGTGTAGGTCAAGCAGAATCATTGGTACTATTTTTAGTAGTAGCTATAGTAGCAATTGTTCAGTTCTATCTAGGAAAGCGTAAGGAGGTTGAGGCGTAATGGGAAAGAAAAAATTAGGTTTATCAGGTATTTTGAAAATGGTTATCTTAAGCATTATGCTTATTGTTTATATGACTCCATTTTTCCTAATCATTATCAATTCATTTAAACAAAAGATTAACATTATTCGAGAGCCACTGATGCTCATTGATACAAAGGGACTACAAATTCAAAATTATATTGATGCATTTGAGGAAATGAATTATTTTGTCACATTTTCAAACTCCTTTATCATAACAGCATTTAGTGTTACTTTGATTATTATTTTCTCGGCATTAGCAGCATATTACTTTGCACGTTCGAAGTCATTCGCATCAAAAGTTTGTTTTACTTTGATTGTAGCGGCCATGGTAATTCCATTTCAAACCATTATGATACCAATCGTATCAATCTATGGTAGTCAACTAGGGATGTTGGCAAGAAGAAGCACACTAATATTCATGTACTGTGGATTTGGTATGGCACTTGCTATATTTATTTATCATGGATTCATTAAAACTGGAATCCCAATGTCATTAGAAGAAGCAGCAGTAATTGACGGATGTAAGCCTTACCAAGTGTTTTTTAACGTAGTATTTCCATTATTAAAGCCAACTACAGCTACGATTATTATTCTAGATGTATTATGGATTTGGAATGACTATTTACTACCATCTCTGGTTTTGACAAAGAAAGATCTTTACACGTTGCCACTATCAACCTATACATTCTATGGAACTTATTCGAGTGATTTAGGGAAAATTATGGCAGGCTTGGTACTTACAATTATTCCAGTTATCATCATTTATTTGATTCTACAAAAACAAATCATCTCAGGTGTTGTTGCTGGAGCAGTAAAATCATAATCAATTAGGAGATATCATGAGAAAGATTATTAGTGTAAAAAATAAGTATATGAATATTCCAGTATCACGAACTGAGCAAAAGCTTTGTATAGAACTATTTTGTGACAATAAAAAGTCAGATGAGTTTTATCTAAGTATAGATGGAGAATATGAATTCTATGCTAGCTATTCATTAACGAACAATCAAGGGAAAGACATCGTATTAGAAGGTGATTTTACAGAGGAATGGTTTGATAAAATAACATATTCAAATGAGCCAGTTGAGTATAAATCTGCATCAAAGAGCATTCACTATCATCCATCATTTGGTTGGACCAATGACCCAAATGGTTTATATTATAAGGACGGAGTATATCATATCTATCATCAATATAATCCTTATGGGGTTTTATGGGCAAACATGCACTGGGCATATACGTCAACGAAAGATTTTGTTCATTACGAAGAAGCAAAAATTGCAATGGCTCCCAATGAAGTGGGAATGATGTTTTCAGGATGTGGTTTTGTAGATGAGAAGGATGCGTTTCAGTTTGGAAAAGATACTCCCGTATTTTTCTACACCTGCGCTGGTGGGTTAAATAAATGGCATAGGGATAAAAAATTCGTTCAAAAGTTAGCTTACCTAACAGAAGATGGAAACTTACAAGATTCCAATCAGTTTTTTATGGAACATATGGTAAATGAAAATAGGGATCCTAAAGTATTCTACCATGAGCCTAGTAACGCGTATATTATGGTATTGTTTATGGAT
>CAYJKD010000163.1:0-1605 GCA_964370595.1 uncultured Lachnospiraceae bacterium | reverse complement strand
TTCTAGTGATTTGAAGCAATGGGAAAAAACAGATGAGATAACCTGTGAAGGAATGTGGGAATGCCCAGATTTATTTGAAATTTTTTCAGAAGATAAAAAGTCTAGTAAATGGGTTTTTTGGTCAGCAGATGGTTATTATCTGCTAGGAGATTTTGATGGATATCAATTCAAAACAGATGGAATTCGTCATGAAGCATATTCGATATTAGAGGATAAGACTTTGACTCGTGCCTATGCAGCACAAACCTTTGATCATGTAGGTGGAAAAGTACTGCAGATATCTTGGATTACAACACCTGAATTGAGACGTTCTTATAATGGCGTTCTTTCCCTTCCTGCTTGTTTATCACTAGATAGTAAAAAAGGAAAATTAGTGATGAGACCCGACGATGGTGTGAAGAATTTAAGGGAAGAGCATCAAAAGAAGCAGATCAACGAGGCAGAGACTGGAATGTACTATATTGAAGATTTGAAAAGTGGAATGGCAAAAGAGATTAATGTGACGATATCACATTTAGAAGCAGGTAGCATTGACTTTGATTTATTTGGAACGAATGTAACTGTGGATGGAACAAAGAAGGTGTTGCGCACAAGTGCTCACACCATTCCACTAGAGGATCAAAGTTTACAGATGACACTTTTTGCGGATGAGGATGTCATTGAAATTTTTATCCCTAGTGAATGTAAATATTTGGTTATTCCTAATGAAAAATGCAATTTGGAAGGACATGTTTATTGCGAAAAGCATATGAATACCGAAGTTTCTGTAGAGGTATATGAGCTGAAACAAGTTAAATATCATTGCTAGGTAGTATTTGAGTGATTTAGCATTAGGAGGATAGAACGTGGCAACTTTAAAAGACGTAGCAAGAGAAAGTGGGTTAACAGTAACTACAGTTTCTAGAGTGTTAAACAACCGAGGTTATATTAGTGATGCCGCTAGAGATAATGTATATTCAGCAATGAAAAAATTAAAGTATCAACCTAATGAACTAGCTCGTTCTTTATCAAAGAGTACGACGAATACCATAGGGGTAATTGTTCCCCACATTTCTCACCCCTATTATGCAGAGTTGATTAGCTATTTAGAAAGGGCTGCAGCGAAATATAACTATAAAGTATTACTATTTAGTTCCAAAGATAAAGGAGATAAGACCTATTTGGAATTATGTACCAGTAACCGTGTGACAGGGATTATTTTATGTAGCAGTTTTGTAGGGGTAAATGAGTTTGAAGAGTTTCAAATACCCCTAGTTACCATAGAGCGCTTTTTAGAAAATGGAACAGCCACAATCGAATGTGATAACTATGGTGGTGGTAAGATGGCAGTAAACCATTTGATTTCAATGGGGTGTAAGAATCTCCTTTTTACTGGAAGAATTCATAATGTAGAAATGCCATCCAATGCACGAAGTAAAGCATTTCATGAAGTTTGTGAAGAAAAAGGAATTAGCCATGAAGAAGTACAAACAGAAATGCTACAGTATGATGAATTAGATTATAGAGGATTTGTTAAGAAAATATTAGAAGAGCGACCTCATATTGATGGGATTGTTGCAACCAGTGACTTGATTGCAGCACAGACGATGCAAGTATGTATTCAGT
>CAYJKD010000162.1:0-6439 GCA_964370595.1 uncultured Lachnospiraceae bacterium | reverse complement strand
AGTAGATAGTTTCGTAACAACATCATGAATCGTAGCTTTCCCATAAATTGTAGCTTTTGGCATCTGTTGTTTTAGAGAGGAAACCACTCTAATTTCTTCTCCATAAATCAAACCTAACAACCGCCCAATCCGTTCCTTGTGCAAATCTGGATCAAATATTTTCTTAAACACCACATCAGAGCACAAGTCTGGTAATCGACTCCCCTGTTCTAATTGATAAAACAAGTCTTGAACTTCTTTGGGGACACACTGTAATAATTCCTGGTAACTCCGTTCTTTTTCCATATAGTACCTTCTTTCTTAAGTATAGTTGTTCCTTTGTTTCTTGTAAAGATATAACTTTTTATTAAGTATGGATTGTTCTTATTGACAGAATTGTCATACTCACACGGTTGTGCGAAAGAAAGATAAGAATTTTAAATCTACTTACTCTCATTTTATCGTGAGTGATTTGTATACACAATAAAAACTTCTATCACGCCTTCCAGTAACTAAAACTACGTTACTGTTATATTTAAATTAATTTCTGTTATATTTTTATAAACTTTAATAATCTTTTCGGAGTTTCCGTTCTCCTTTATTGAATCTCTTTTCGGTAAGTGATACACTCATCTTATAAAAAGCCATTAGACCTCTATAATCAAGGAGAAAAATTATGTCAAAGAAATTTTTTAGAAAAATATTTAAAAAGAGTGAGCATCAAAAAATTACTAAAAACACCATAATTTCAGAGCCAAAGCTCACAAGTTGCCATTCGGAGATTGTTCGCTTTAACCATGAACTTAATTACAAAATACAAAATGGAAAATATTTAGATTCCAAAGATATGTTTCAAATTTTTACTGGAGGGAATCAAGGCAAACTTAATATCCTCTCTGAATATAACATAAAAAATCAATTAGACGAAATCCAAGACTCTTTCAGCAAATATAACAGTAGCTTTGAATCCCCTATCCCTGATCCTGATTCAAAAACTTTTGTTTCAGATGCAACTAAGAATAATGCTAATCTAGTTAGAACGCAAAAAGAAGTTGTTGAAACCTTAGTGCAGAACGCAGAAAAGTTTGATGAAATGTCAAAAAATCCCAATCTAACAGCAGAGCAATTAACTCTCGTACAGCAGTTACATGGACGCTGTGTCAATATGGCGATGCATGTTCAACAACAAACACCTAAGATTGCAAAGCTCTATGATAGTACTATGACAATGCGTACAAGTAGCGATACCGAAAAACGAAACCAATTTGTAGGAAAAACCTATCGAGATATTTTCCCCAAAGTCAATGTCTATAAAAAAGATGAGAAAGCAGTTGCTTTGGATAAAGGTAGTGTCAACACAGTATATAGCGTAGAAATTGATGACCAACGTTTTGTATTCAAGAAAGGACAAACACATTTAACTAGTCTTGATCCTAATTTAGCTACTTCTACTCTACTTCAAAGAGTTGAGCCACAATATGATGGTTCTAAGAATAGAAAAAACGCTCCTGAATTTAATTTGGCTAAAGGATTAAACACATTCCAGCTAGAAAAAGATCTAGATGCTGGTGACATCACATATCGCATTCGAAATGCCAATACTGCACAAAGAGATGTTGCTGTATCTCGAGTAAATGCTCTTTTTAATTTGCAAGCATGTGCCGATACACAATTGGCAATCGATACAGATGGCGCCTACTCATCTGCATTAGAGTTTGTTGCAGCCCCCAAGAATAGTAATCGCCTTTTTTCAACAGATGACAAAGAAAGCCAATTTGTAGAAGAAAGAAAAAACAAGTTATTAGCGGAAGCTACAACTGAAAAATCAAAAAATGATATCCAGTCACGTGGAGTACTTTATGTCAAAGATATGTCTTTGAATAGAAGTCTTATGAATATGGCTGCATTAAACTACCTTACAGGACATAGTGACAGACACCCTGGAAACTACATGATCAAAGATGTTCTAGGTTCTGATGGAAAAACTACATATCAAGCAATTGCCATTGATAATGATCTATCCTTTGGGCATACCGATGTAATCGGACGTGGACAAAACAATCCACCTATCGTAACATTAAAAGATAATTTTCCAATTATTGAGCAAGAACTTGCAGATAAGATTCAATCCATAACAAAAGATGAATTAGCCGATTCTTTGCGCGGTTTACTTGATGAACAACAGATTAAGGTTGCAACCGATCGCTTACAAAACTTCAAAAACTACTTAGATAGCGGCGAGCCTAACATTGTACCTTCCCTAAACAAAAATCATGTAAAACAACTCCAAAAAGCAGAATATCAACATGGTTCATTAAATGCTAATTTAGTTGCATGTGTTGTAAAAGATTTAAATCTACCTCGCAAATCTCGCCAAGACCTTAATTCCCTTTCTGATACTGCTAGAAATCATATGTATGCATCTCTACCTTATAATAGGTTTTGGGAGATCTATACAAAAGGTAATTCGGGCGAAAGCGATGATAAGTTTACCAGAGATGAAATTGAAGAAATTATATCTACAAAAAACAACGATTATGAATTGACGTCCAATTTGAGTGCTGGATATAAATATAAGCATATTAATACACTAACAACTGAGGATCTTACATATTTTTGGGATAAGTCAAAATCATCCAATTCCACAATCTCACGAGAAGAGATCTTGTTGCATGCAAAAAATCCAGCTACTTTACTAAATGTCCTTCCTCAAGAAGAAGTAAAGCAAGAAATGCATTCCCTACGACAATCTGCGCAACAATTGCGTGAGGATCTTGATAATAATAAAATACCAAACTCTGATCTTCGTTTTTCAAAAGAAAAATTGGACCTTGCTAATTCTGTTTCTAAATTGTATATGGAAAACATGCTTGAAAAAGCTCAACCTGGAAAAACTCAACTAGGAAAAACATCTGAACCAAAGAAATCAGTTAACTTTGCTTCATTATCAGAATCGAAAGAACGGAAATTTGGAAATTTAATAGGTGCGAATCGAAACAAGGTCGCTTCCAAAACACATACCAATCAGGAAAAAACACCGATTTCCAACGATGGAATGTCAAGATAACATGTTAAGCTAGTTTCGATTTGAATTTCAAGAAACCTCCACATCAAACAACCTTTCTAAGGGGAACGCTTGATATGGAGGTTTTATTTTTTTATATTACATTTACTTTAAAGCGCAAAAACAAGAGATTTTCTTCTTTATTTCAAGTCCACACTCTATCAGTTCTTTTTCTGTAGGAAAGTTAGCCAAACAGCCCACTTTCTGGATACAGAATCCACCACATACATTTCCAAATATTACACTGTCTAAAAAACTATAGTCATGATAAATCCCAAATAATAACCCACTGGTAAATGCATCTCCCGCTCCAGTAGAATCCACCTGAACCACATCTTCCATTGGTGGTATTACTACAATTTCCCCTTCACATTCTATCATACTTCCATCTTTATCTAGTTTAATAAGTGGATATTTAAAATACCCCTTTAATACTTCTAATGCATCCTCTACTGTTTCCATTCCTGTGATTTTTAGAGCCTCACATTTGCTCGGAGTATAGTAGTCTGCAAGCGTGATGTATTCTTGATATTTTTCTATGCTCAGATCATCTTCCCAACCTGTATCAAACAAAAAGAGGGTTTCTGGGTACAGTTGTTTAATCCTTTTATAAACGTCTATATACCCTACTTGCATCTGAATAATTTTTGCTCCCTTACAACTATCAATTACCAGTTGAAGCATTTCATCTGTTACCTCAACATCATCTACATAGGACATAAAGGTTCTGTCCTTATTCGTTATCATAGCACAAGTAATGCTGACTGGTTTTTTATCCCCTTGATATAGGTTTATATATTCCACTCCATGTTTCTGCAAAGTAGTTTCTACCATATTGGAAAAAAAATCCGTTCCAAGCATGGTAATTATCTTAGCTGGTACACCTAGTGATGAAACATTTATCATGGTTGCAGGAGCTCCGCCACCCATCTGAATATCAAAATCCTTTGAATATATCTCCTCTCCCTCTCCAGGAAGTCTATCTAAACCACTAAACAACAGATCTAAGTTTGCACGCCCAGTTCCTACAACAAAGCTCATACGGTCTCCTTTCTATAGACATTCCAATTTAAGTTGGGATAAATGATTCCGAGAATTCACGTGCCATATGTGTAAATAATGCAGCACCACGCCATAAGATATCTTCATCAATTATAAAATCAGGTCTATGTAATGGCACATGTTCTTTATTGCATCCAAAAAAGAAAAAAGTTCCTGGGGCTTTGGTTTGATATACAGAAAAGTCTTCGCTTACCATAGTAGGCAAAGCTATCTCCTGCACCTTATCTTTTCCAAACAGCGACTCTGCCATTGACTTTCCATACGCAGTCAAATCGTTGTCATTGTTAACTGCAGGGTATCCACGTGTATAATGCAGCTCAAAGGTTGCCCCCATAGCATCACAAGTCCCTTTTAATATTTCTTCCATACGTTTTTCAATCAAATCACGGGTTTTTAAATGATAGGTACGACAAGTTCCTTCTATGTTACATACTTCTGGAATTACATTATATTGTGTTCCCGCAGAAAACACCCCAAACGTAACAACAACAGGATCCAGTGGATTGATATTTCGACTCACAATGGTTTGTACTGTATTTATAAACTGTGCTCCTGTAACCAATACATCTACACTTTGATGAGGTTGTGCAGCATGAGCACCTTTTCCTGTAATCGTAATGCGAAATTTATCAACAGATGCCATCAGTTCTCCTGTTCGGAACCCAAATACACCACAAGGCAATTCCTTATCTGGCCAAACATGTAAACCAAATATCGCATCAACCCCATCCATTACCCCATCATTGACCATAGACATCGCACCACCTATAGGTGCATTTTCTTCTGCTGGTTGAAAGATAAACTTGACGGTTCCATGAAGTTCATCTTTTTTATTTGCTAATAACCTTGCAGCTCCTAAAGCCATAGTCATATGAGCATCATGCCCACAGGCATGCATAATCCCCTCATTTTTAGAGATAAATGGTATATCATTCTTTTCTAATATCGGTAACGCATCCATATCTGCACGAATTGCTATGGTTGAACCTTCATAACCACCTTTCAGTGTCGCTACTACTCCATGTCCACCTACTCCTGTTTGAATATGATATCCACCAATGTTCTCAAGTTCTGCAACAATCCGATTAGCAGTATCAATTTCCATTGTAGACAATTCAGGAAATGCATGAAATTCTTGATATAGTGATACCATATGAGGCGAAATACCTTTCGCTTCTGTCAACACCTCCAAGTGTGTGTGTTCCAATGACTCCACCATCCTTTTCATCATTTTGTAAGTATGTGAAAATGGTATACTTCTTCTAGAAAAGCAACATTTTCTTGTAAGGATTGATTATTCTGGTCAATCAATTCTTTTGTACTCAGTTTATCAATATCATCTTTTACCCACTCAATATACTCTCGCAATGCTTCCATGTTTACTTTCTTTGGTGGATTCGGCAAAAAACGATCAAAGTTGTTTTGATAAATATTTTTGAGCGTTTCCTCATCTAGATTCAATCCTTTGCAATTCTCTTCAAAAGCTTCAAAGTCTTTGTCCGATTCTAAAGCATTTCTCATATTGAAAATCGTCTCTCTCCAGTGTCCTGAGTACACATCCGTTCCAAAGATGATCCTATTTGAGTATTTAATAAAAAAGTTTCTCCATTTATCATAGTCACCTGCAAATCCTTCAAACATCTCCCAACCAGGTGCTAAATCAAATAATAAATTGGGATAGGTCTCCATAACTTCTACGGCCATATCATACTTATTCGATAAAAAGAAAAAATGTGGAATAATGATTTTAAGGTTCTTATGGCGACTTAACAAATTTAAAATCTCATGTTCAATCTGTTCTTTACTAGGTGCTCTTCCCTCGCCATAGTACACACCACTATCGCGCCCATGAGCCTTTGCCCATTCTGGCATCAATTCCCAATTCCAAAACTCAAAGGGATCATTGATGTGGTAAAGCACAGGCATTCCAACTTCTTCTAAATAAGCAAATACTTTATCATACTCATTGCTATCAAGGGGTTCTCCTATTGTCTGTCTAAAATTGGGCTTTCCATCTAACATTTTAATCCCATCAAATCCGATTCTACAGAATTCTTTTGCCTGCCTTACCATCTCATCTCCACTTTCAAATCCTTCTTCTGGATAATGAAACCCTGCAAAGCTATAACATTTTTGTGGCATAGCCACTTTTGCTGCTGCAAGTAGGATATTATTTGATTTCATCTGTTTTATAAATGCCATTGACATTAATGCTATTTTTTGAAAATCCAATTCATAAGATAATCCCATCGTATTAATAACTTCTGTTGGGCTTTTTACATGGATGTGTACATCACTGATTTGTGTTTTAAAGTACATTTCACTTCCTCCTCT
>CAYJKD010000161.1:0-6442 GCA_964370595.1 uncultured Lachnospiraceae bacterium | reverse complement strand
CGCTTTTTTCAGAGGCTGTAAATGAAAAAGGTGTATATATGGCAGGCCTTAACTTTCCAGGAATGGCAAAATATAACAAAAGCATGGAACAAAAGGATAATGTTTCAGTAATTGAACTCATACCATATATACTCTGTAAAGCATCAAGTGTTATAGAGGCAAAGGAACTTTTACAAAATATAAACGTTACAGATAAACCCTTTATACCAAAGTTACCAATTCCAACGCTCCATTTTATTGTATCTGATAAAAATGAATCGATTGTAATAGAATGCACAAAGGCAGGTATGCATATCTATGAAAATAAAGTAGGGGTAATGACAAACAATCCATCATTTGATATGCAGATTCATAATTTAAATAATTACATGCATTTATCGAACAGAAATCCAATCAATACAATGACAAAAGAAATTGAATTAAAACATTATTGTATGGGATTGGGAGCTCTAGGGTTGCCAGGAGACTTTTCCTCACAATCTAGATTTGTTAAAGCATGTTTTTTAAAGGCAAATGCAACAGCTCCTAAAAATGAAGCGGGATCTATGATGCAAATGTTTCATATGCTTGATGCGGTTTCAATGGTACGTGGTAGTGTCATGGAAGGAGAACATTATGATGTAACTGTGTATTCATGTTGTATAAATGCAGATAAAGGCATGTATTATTTCAAAAATTATGATAGTAGTGTGGTTTCTGCAGTGAATATGTATCATGAAAACTTAGATGGTAATGAATTGGTTATTTATCCATACGACACCCATGTACAAATTAATAATGTAAATTAAGTACTTAGGTAATTGAGTTAAAGGGTAAGAGAAGGATAATAGATGAAATACAAAGTAAAAAAAATATAAGTATATACGTAGGAACAAGTAATCTTTTTCTTGATTTATAAGGTTTTTTTATCTATAATAAGTGATAGGCTAATATGTGATGTAGAATTATAATTCAGATCTTGTTATAAAATCAGTTCGACATTAGTTGGAAACTGAAGTTTTTTGTTTATTAAATTTGAGTAATAGTGCAATAGCGATTTAAAAGAGAGTATAGTTACTTATAATTTTTTATCAGCTATAGTTTTAGTGTTTTTGAAGTGCGAATCGAAAAATTATGACAAAAGAAGGAGAACTGTATGAAATTTTTTATTGACACAGCCAAAGTAGAAGATATTATGAAAGCAAATGATATGGGGGTTATCTGTGGGGTAACTACAAATCCATCTTTAATAGCAAAAGAAGGTAGAAAGTTTGAAGAAGTAATAACTGAAATTGCATCAATAATTGATGGACCGATTAGTGGGGAAGTAAGGGCAACAACTACGGATGCAGAAGGAATGATCGTAGAAGGAAGAGAGATAGCAAAACTTCATCCTAATATGGTTGTTAAAATCCCTATGACAGTTGAGGGATTGAAAGCTTGTAAACAATTGACGAAGGAAGAAATTAAGACAAATGTAACATTGATTTTTAATACAAATCAAGCTTTGCTAGCAGCAAGAGCAGGTGCAACATATGTTTCTCCTTTTTTAGGTCGACTAGATGACATTAGTACGAGGGGTGTAGATTTAATAGAAGAGATTTCACAAGTGTTTTCGAAAGCAGGAATTAAATCAGAAATTATTGCTGCAAGTGTACGAAATCCGATTCATGTAACGGATTGTGCCCTAGCAGGAGCACATATTGCTACAGTTCCCTATGATGTAATTGTGCAAATGACAAAACATCCATTAACAGATCTAGGTATTACAAAATTTCAGCAAGATTATAAAAAAGTATTTGGAGAGTAAAGGAGTATTCATGAACAAATTAGAATTGATGAAGATGGCGAATGAAGTGCGAAAAGGAGTAGTTACAGCTGTGTATCATGCAAAATCAGGGCATCCAGGAGGATCTTTGTCTGCAGCAGATATTTACACTTATTTATTTTTTAAAGAGATGAACATAGATCCAAGCAATCCCAAAATGGAAAGTCGTGATCGCTTTGTATTATCAAAAGGACATACAGCTCCAGGATACTATTCCACACTTGCACATAGAGGATTCTTTCCAGTTGAGGATTTAAAGACACTTCGTAAAGTTGGTTCTTACCTTCAAGGTCATCCAGATATGAAACACATACCAGGAGTAGACATGTCCTCAGGTTCTCTAGGACAAGGAATTTCAGTTGCAGTAGGAATGGCAATCTCAGCGAAACTTTCCAATGAAGATTATCGTGTCTATACATTATTGGGAGACGGAGAAATCCAAGAAGGGCAAGTTTGGGAAGCCTCTATGTTAGCTGGACATAGAAAACTAGATAACTTGGTTGTAATTGTTGATAATAATAATTTACAAATTGATGGATCAATTGAAGAGGTAAACTCGCCATATCCAATTGATAAGAAGTTCGAAGCATTTAATTTCCATGTAATTACAATTAATGGAAATGATATGGATGAACTAGAGAGAGCTTTTGATGAAGCCAAAACAGTAAAAGGAAAGCCAGTTGCAATTGTTGCCACAACAATAAAAGGCAAGGATGTTTCATTTATGGAAAACCAAGCTTCATGGCATGGTTCTGCACCAAATACAGAGCAATATGAAATCGCAATGGCAGATTTAGAAAAGGTAGGTAAATCACTATGTCTGAAGTAGTAAAAATAGCAACAAGAGAAAGTTATGGAAATGCACTAATTGAATTAGGAAAAGCACATGAAGAGGTAGTGGTATTAGATGCAGACTTAGCAGCTGCAACAAAAACAGGTGTATTTAAAAAAGCATTCCCAGAACGCCATATCAATTGTGGAATTGCAGAATCAAATATGATTGGAGTTGCAGCAGGATTAGCAGCAACTGGAAAAGTTCCGTTTGCAAGCTCTTTCGCAATGTTTGCAGCAGGTCGTGCATTTGAACAAGTGAGAAACTCTGTAGGATATCCTAAATTAAATGTTAAAATTGGAGCTACTCATGCAGGTATTTCTGTAGGAGAAGACGGAGCGACCCATCAATGTAATGAAGATATTGCTTTAATGAGAACAATACCAGGTATGGTGGTAATCAATCCATCGGACGACATCGAAGCAAAAGCAGCTGTAAAAGCCGCATATGAGCATGTTGGTCCTGTATATATGAGATTTGGACGTTTAGCAGTTCCAGTTATCAATGATAAAGAGGATTATCAATTTGAGCTAGGCAAAGGAATTGTTCTAAGAGAAGGAAAAGATGTAACTTTAATTGCAACTGGCTTACCAGTAGCTGAAACATTATCAGCAGCAGAACGCCTTTCTAAAGAGGGAATTGAAGCAAAAGTTATCAATATCCATACCATTAAGCCACTAGATGAAAACTTAATTGTTTCAGCAGCACAAGAAACAGGAAAAGTGGTTACAATAGAAGAGCATTCTGTAATTGGTGGACTTGGAAGTGCAGTATGTGATGTGCTTTCAGCTCAATGCCCAACAAAGGTGTTAAAAATAGGAATAAATGATGTATTTGGAGAGTCTGGACCAGCGGTTGAGTTGGTAAAAAAATACGGACTTGATGCAGAAGGCATCTATAATAAAGTGAAAGCATTTTTATAATGTTAAAAAAGCAGTAAAATAAGTGGAAGAGTCAAGTTGCATAGCAGTTTGACTCTTCCGCTTATTTTACCTATTTACAAGAAACATATTATGATGTAAGATTTAGAAAAAAACAAAGGGAGATGTCTATGGATCGATTGTGGATGAAACAAAAACAAGAGGTGCTAGAACTATTAAAAAGCACCCAAGATGGACTTAGTACAACTCAAGTAGAAGAACGACTTGAACAGTATGGAGAAAATAAATTAGCAGAAGGAAAGAAAAAAACAGTATTACAGGTGTTTTTAGAGCAATTTAAAGATATGTTAGTTTTGATTTTAATTATTGCAGCAATCATTTCAGCAATGACTGGTGGTGTGGAAGGAACTATCGTAATTATTAGTGTTTTGATTTTGAATGCGATATTAGGTACCGTACAACATTTTAAAGCAGAACAATCTTTAGAAAGCTTAAAAGCGATGTCAGCTCCTAATGCACGGGTAATTCGTAATGGAGAAAAGGTAGAAGTTTCTGCAAAATACTTAGTTCCAGGAGATATTTTGTTATTAGAAGCAGGAGATGTAGCACCAGCAGATGGTAGAATACTAGAAAATTTTTCTTTACAAGTAAGCGAAAGTGCATTAACTGGAGAATCAGAAAATGTAAATAAGATGCAAGGCACAATTGAAAAAGAAGAACTTGCCTTAGGTGATCGATTGAATATGGTTTACAGCGGTTCTTTAATTGCATATGGTAGAGCGGTTGTTTTGGTTACAGGAACAGCGATGAATACAGAAATTGGAAAAATTGCAAATCTCATGGAGTCAGCACAAGAAAAGACAACACCACTGCAAAGAAATTTAGATGATTTTTCTAAAAAATTATCATTTATTATCTTAGGGATTTGTTCTGTTGTATTTGTTCTAAGCTTGTTACATGGACAATCTGCGTCTGGGGCATTGATGTTTGCAGTTGCACTTGCAGTTGCAGCAATACCAGAAGCACTAAGCTCAATTGTCACAATTGGACTTGCGATAGGCACACAAAAAATGGCAAAAGAAAATGCGATTATCAAGAATTTGCGAGCAGTAGAAAGTTTAGGAAGTGTCTCTGTTATCTGTTCAGATAAAACAGGAACGTTAACTCAAAATAAAATGACAGTTAGATATGCATATACATTAGATGGAGAATGTGCAACATCTGACTTTTCTACAGAGAAAAAGATTCATAAAGATTTAATCGATATTGCAGTATTATGCAATGACGGAGTTGTAAAGGAGGACGTATTACTTGGAGATCCTACAGAAACTGCATTGCTAGTTTTTGCAGATCTTGTAAGTG
Organism: uncultured Lachnospiraceae bacterium; assembly: GCA_964370595.1. Taxonomy (GTDB): domain Bacteria; phylum Bacillota; class Clostridia; order Lachnospirales; family Lachnospiraceae; genus Brotaphodocola. The sequence continues at coordinate 1,560 of CAYJKD010000161.1, read as the reverse complement.
AAGGAGAAAAAAAGATTCGCCAACAGCATCCTCGTTTAGGAGAGCTTCCATTTGATTCCGATAGGAAATTAATGACAACACTCAATAAAATTGGTGATCAAATTGTTCTTTGCACAAAGGGAGCGCCAGATGTGTTACTTTCAAGATGTGCAAATGTGATGGTTGGTGATAAGCCCCTCCCTTTAACGCATGAACTTAGTGAAAAAATTATGGAACAAAATAATCAGTTTTCGAATAAAGGGCTTCGTGTTCTTGCATTTGCAAAAAAGAAAATCGATCAAAAGAGAGAATTAGATTTAGATGATGAAAGAAACTTGACCTTTATCGGGTTGATTGCAATGATGGACCCTCCAAGAATAGAATCAGCTGAAGCGGTAGCAAACTGCAAAAAAGCAGGAATTAGACCAGTTATGATTACTGGAGACCATAAGGTTACAGCAACTGCAATTGCAAAAGAAATTGGGATATTCCAAGAAGGGGATTTAGCAGTTGAAGGAGTTGATGTAGAAAAAATGAGTGATGAGCAACTGAAAGTCAAAGTAAAAGATATTTCAGTTTATGCAAGGGTATCTCCAGAACACAAAATTAGAATTGTTCGAGCTTGGCAAGAAAATGGAGCAATCTCTGCGATGACAGGAGATGGAGTTAATGATGCACCTGCTCTAAAACAAGCAGATATTGGAATTGCCATGGGAATTACGGGGACAGAGGTGTCTAAAGATGCAGCAGCAATGATCTTGACAGACGATAACTTTGCAACCATTGTAAAAGCGGTTGGGAACGGTAGAAATGTATATACAAATATTAAAAATTCCATACAATTTTTATTGTCTGGAAATCTTGCTGGGATTTTAGTTGTGTTGTATACTTCATTCTTAGGTCTACCACTTCCATTTATGGCAGTACAGCTATTATTCATCAACTTATTAACAGATAGCCTTCCAGCATTAGCTATTAATATGGAATTACCTACAGGAGATCTTTTAAGTGAAAAACCAAGAGATCCAAAAGAAGGAATTTTAACGCCTGATTTTATGAAGTCAACGCTAATACAAGGAATACTGATCAGTGTAGCAACGATCATCGGTTATTATTTAGGGCTTAAAGAAAATCCAGAAATGGCAAGTACAATGGCATTTGCAACATTATGTGCAGCACGTTTATTCCATGGATTTAACTGTAGAGGAAAACGTTCTCTTCTTCGCCTACAATCAAATCCTTATAGTTATGGTGCCTTCTTCTTAGGCATGGTGTTATTAGCATCTGTTCTTATGATTCCAGTACTAGGGCACGTGTTTGAAGTTGCAGGAGCTGTATCTGCAAACCATATACTTGAAATATTAGGTCTTGCAATTCTACCTACGATTCTAATTCAAATAAGCAGAATTGTACGAGGAAAATAAATTAAATCAATAGATTATATATATTAAGCCTTTCTTATAATAATTGATATCACTTAGGAGATTGATTATTATAAGAGTGGCTTTTTTTAATCTCTGATTTTGTTTTATTCTGTAGGCTGGCTAGCTCCTTCAGGTCTATTTTCTCCTTCAGGTCTAT
>CAYJKD010000160.1:0-6454 GCA_964370595.1 uncultured Lachnospiraceae bacterium | reverse complement strand
AAAGCGAAATTTTTATTGAAACAATCAGATATGCAGATTCGTAGCATTGCAGACGCAGTTGGATATTCAGATCAAATGGCATTTTCAAAAAAATTCAAACAATATTATGGGCAATCTCCAAGAGCTTATCGAGATACAAAAGAAGAATTACAGCTAGAATCAAAAAAGCAAGAATATTTAGGGTATGGATTATAAATACGTAGTTATAAAAGCAGTAAAAATAGTTAATGAATAACTATTTTTACTGCTTTTATAGAATAAACAATATTTCTTGCAAATAGTGCAATAATAAGGCAAAACCATTGACGAAAACACGAAAATGCGATAATATATGTTAATAAATAAAATTTTTCTTAACAAATACGAAAAATTTAGATGCGACGGAGCATTATGGGTACTTTTATTCATGATGCTCCTTTTTGTATATCATAAAGTGTTTGTGAATGGAGAAAAAGAGGCAAACAATCAAAGAAAGGTGGAAAACTATTTGGAATCTTTTATATCACCAACAAAAGTAATTATTGGCAATGACAGCACAAAAGAGTTACTTTCGCAGTATCGAAGATTGTTTTTGGTAACTGATCAATTTATGAAAGAATCAGGTAAGACGAATTACATTACAGACCTACTCCCTGAGGGAGCAGAATTTATGATTTATTCAGAGGTGTATCCTGATCCAGATACAGATGCCATTTCAATGGGGGTTACAGCACTTATGGAATACCACCCAGATATTGTATTAGCTTTAGGTGGGGGCTCTCCGATTGATGCAGCGAAAGCCATGATTTATTTTGCAAGAAAAAAATGTGGGATGAAAGAAGTGGAATTTGTAGCAGTTCCAACAACAAGTGGGACTGGAAGTGAGGTTACAAAATTTGCAGTAATTACCAATGCTTCTACTCATGTGAAGTATCCATTAGTTTCGGATAAATTGTTACCAGATGTAGCAATTTTAGATCCAGAACTTACAGTAAGTGTTCCAAAGCGAGTTACCGCAGATACTGGAATTGATGTTTTGACTCATGCGATAGAAGCATTTGTTTCAAGTGCAGCTAATGATTTTACAGATGCTTGTGCAGAAAAAGCGATGAAACTTGTTCATGATAATATTGAGGAAGTTTATAAAACACCTGACAATATAAAAGCGAGGCAAGCGATGCACAATGCATCATGTTTGGCAGGAATTGCATTTAGTAATGCAGGACTTGGATTAAATCATGCAATGGCACATGCAATAGGTGGGAAATTTGGATTGCCTCATGGAAGGGCAAATGGGATTTTACTTCCTTATGTAATGAGCTTCAATGCAGGATGTGGAGGAAATCGTACACCAGTTCTTCGAAGATATGCTAAGGTTGCAAGAGTGCTAGAATTAGATAGTACAAGTAAATTTCAAAGTACATTGAATTTGATTCGTCATATTAGAAGTTTGATAAAACGATTAGAAATGCCAATTAAACTAAAGGATGCCGGAATCGATGAAAAGGATTTTTTAGAAGTACTTGATGAACTATCATTAACAGCATCATTAGATGGTTGCTTAGGAAATAATCCAATCGAAGTTACCATAGAAGATATTAAAAATGTTTATAAAAATGCGTTCTATGGAGATTTGCATTAATAAAAGTTAATAACTGTTGAGAGTAGCTTGAATATTCGTAAAACAGAGAAGGGAATATAGAATGGTAGAATTTAATTCAAAACAGAGGATTATACAAGAATTTGTGCCAGGTAAGCAAGTAACCTTAGCCCATGTGATTGCAAATCCTGATAAAAACCTTTATGGAAAAATGGGATTGATGCAAGATCAAGGAGCTATAGGTGTATTTACGATTACTCCTAGTGAAGGTGCAATTATTGCAGCGGATATTGCTACAAAAGCAGCGCAAATCGAAATTGGATATGTAGATCGATTCAGTGGTTCATTGGTTATAACAGGCGATGTTTCTGCAGTTCAAGCAGCACTTCAAGATGTTATGAATGTATTGTGTGACATGATGGGATTTACTCCAACTGCCATTACAAAGACATAATAGTATGAAAACGAAAAAGAGAATTATATTGATTGGACGAACGTTTTGTGGAAAAACTACATTAGCACAATATTTAAACGATCAACCATTACAGTACAAAAAAACCCAAGCACTAGAAGTAATAAATAGTATGATTATAGATACTCCAGGAGAACTTTTAGAACAACACTACTTGAAAGGGGCAATTTTAACTGCTTCTACAGATGCGGATATTGTGATGCTCATGCAATCAGCAATAGAAGAAAATTCTATGTTTCCGCCAGCATTTACATCGATGTTTTGTAAGCCAGTTATTGGAATTGTTACAAAAAAAGATGTAGCAACTGAAGAACAAATTAAGCAAGGAATTGCACATTTAAATCGAGCAGGAGCAAGAAAAGTTTTTGTGATTAGTAGCGTTCAAGAAGAAGGACTTGATGAATTGTTAGCTTATATTAACGAAGAAGAGGAATAAGTAATGTGTTCACAAAAAGTAAGGGTTATTATTGCAGAAGATGAGCCAATTACACGTATGGACTTATCAGAAATGTTAACAAATCAAGGATACGATGTGGTATTTGAAGCAACCGATGGGTACGACGCAATTAATGCTTGTAAGCGATACCAACCAGATATTTTAATTACAGATGTAAAGATGCCACATTTAGACGGGCTTACAGCTGCCAAAACGATATATGAGAAAAATTATAGCGATACAATTGTGTTGTTGACTGCTTATAATGAACGTGAATTTATTGAGAGAGCAAAAGAAATTGGAGTTGGCGGATATCTCGTAAAACCAATTGATGAGAAATCCTTAGTTCCTAGCATTGAGCTAGCGATGGCAAGAAGCCTCCAGTTGAAAAAAATGAAAGAAGAAGTTGCGCTAGTAAATGATCGATTAGAATCAAGGAATATTATAGAGCGAGCAAAATGCGGATTGATGGAGCGAAATAAAATTACAGAAAAGCAAGCATATGATAAAATTCGTGAAATCAGTAAACATAAAAACATATCGATGAAACGTGTATCAGAAATGATCATGATTCAGTTGCAAAAAACACAGATTGATTCAGAGGAATAAACGGTGATTGAGCATATTGAGAAACTTTGTAATGAGCATACAGAGTTAAATGAAAAGCAGATACAAATACTTGTGGGAATGGCACCATTATTACAAGCAATTGCAAATTTGGAACATTCAGATATTTTTATTGATTGCACAACGACAGATGGAGATCCGATTGTAGTTGCACAGGCGAATCCAGAAGGAGTCGCTTCAAACTATAAAAACAGTGTAGTAGGAATGTTGGCAAAAAAAGAAAACGAACCAGCAGTTGCACGGTCACTTATGTTAGGAATGGCTACGAAACATATGAAGGGTTTAACCCAAGAAAATGTGGTAGTAATCCAATCAGTAGAACCAATCATTAGTGAAAATTATATAATAGGTGTACTCATTAAGGAAAAGCAGATTGAATTATGGAAAAAAGAAGATGCTGTTGCAAAGATCAATGGCCAACATCTAAAAGAATTGATTGATGGAACCATAGGAAATATGTGGCTAGCAGATCAGATTGATGAGGCAGTTTTGATGGTAGATAATAGTGGAATTGTAATATTTGCCAATGAGTTAGCGAATAAACTGTTTTTGAAATTAGGATATATGCAAGGAATAGTTGGAAGTTCCTATGAAAATATTTCTCTGGTAAAGGGAGAAATAATTACTTTAGGGGATCAAAAATTTTACGATGATGTAGAAACGCAAGTCGGGCAATATCACTTGGGTGTGAAAAAAATTAAGATTAATCATAGTACAGGTGGATTTGCAGTTTTAATTCGAGATATTACTAATATGAAAGAGCAAGAAAAAGAAATCATTCTAAAATCAGTTGCTATTAAAGAGATGCATCATCGAATTAAAAATAATTTACAAACAATAGCAAGTTTACTTCGTTTGCAAATGCGTCGTAGTAATAGTGAAGATACAAAAGAGGTGTTATTAGAGAGTATGAACCGAATATTAGCAATTGTAGCAACGCATGAACTTCTTGCTCGAAGCGGAGTTGACGAAGTGTTGATACAAGAGGTAATCTCTCATATAAAAAATAATATTGTAAGGTATTATTCCAATGGAAATTTCACTGTGGATATTGGAATATATGGTGGAGAATTTACTGTAAGTTCTGATATTGCAACTTCAGTTGCATTAGTAGTAAATGAATTGGTACATAATTCATTGAAACACGGATTTGCCGACCGAAGTAAAGGGAAAATTGATATTGAGATAACACAAGGAAGTTTGTATTGTGAAGTTCGCATATTAGATGATGGAATTGGATATAACGAGAGTGAACAAAATAATAATGGATTAGGTATGCAGATTGTTCAGGCACTGGTTAAAGATAAATTAAAAGGAAATTTATCCATTTATTCTGGAGATGATGGAACGCAAGTGGTTTTTAATTTTCGACAGAGTAATATTGCGATGTAAGTAGGATGAAAAGGAAAGGAACTAGGTATGCAAGAAATCATTCACAGCGTGGGAATTGATATTGGTACTTCTACAACACAGTTGATTTTTAGTAAACTTACAGTTGAAAATCGAGCATCAAGTTACACGGTTCCTCGCATTGATATTGTTGAAAAAGAAGTTATTTATCGGAGTAATATCTACTTCACTCCCCTTCTTTCAAATACACAGATCGATGTGAATTTAGTAAAACAAATCGTGGAAAAAGAATATGCTATGGCAGGGAAAAAGCCAGGAGATTTAAATACAGGTGCAGTAATTATTACAGGGGAAACGGCTAGAAAAGAAAATGCAAATGAAGTATTAGAAGCATTAAGCGAAATGGCTGGAGATTTTGTGGTAGCAACAGCAGGCCCTGATTTAGAATCGGTATTATCAGCAAGGGGAGCTGGTGCAGATAAGTTATCAGAAGAAGATCGTACAACGATTGCAAATTTAGATATCGGAGGAGGAACAACGAATATTGCAGTTTACCAAAAAGGGAAATTGCAAGGGGTGAGTTGCCTGGATATTGGAGGACGACTTGTTAAGGTTGAAAACGGAGTAATTACCTATGTTTTTCGGACGATAGGAGAAATGGCAAACCGAATGAACTTATCCTTAAAAGTAGGAGATCCCATTAATCGCTCTGTATTAGAAAAAATCTGTGATGGAATGGCTGAACAATTGGCACAAGCAATACATCTTGTAGAGGAGGATGCCTACCATAAAACATTTTATACCAATGAAGGGAAGCCTCTTAATAAAGAGCCAATTATAAAAGGAATTACATACTCTGGTGGGGTAGCAGATTGTATCTATTCTGAAAAAAATGGAGATGTATTTCAATATGGAGACATTGGAATCTTACTAGGAAATGCAATTCGCAATCATCAAGCATTTCAAAAAATAAAAATATATGAAGCAAAAGAAACGATTCGGGCAACTGTAGTTGGTGCAGGAACTCACACAACGGAAGTAAGTGGAAGTACCATAAGCTATGATAGAAATAAGTTGCCAGTTAAGAATATACCGATTTTGCGTATTGCAAAAGAAGAAGAAGAAAAAAATGAAACAATTATTTCTTCGATCCGTACTCAGCTTGCGTTATATGGTGGAGCAGGAAAATTAGAACAGGTTGCAATTGCTCTTAGTGGAGCATCGCATACAGGATTTACACAGATTCAAGAATTGGCAGATTCGATTATTGAAGGTGGGAAGGAGGTAATTCAAGGTGAATATCCTTTAATCATAGTAGTGGAATGTGATATTGGAAAAGCACTGGGTCATGCTTTGAAGTTAAAGCTAGAGCATCAAAAAGAGATCATTTGTATTGATGGAATTGTAACTACAAGCGGAGATTACATTGATATCGGTTTACCGATAGCAGATGGTCGAGTTGTACCGGTTGTTATTAAAACTTTAATTTTTAATACCTAAATGAGAGGTGAATTAACATGATTATGAAAACCCAAATTTTTGGACGTACTTACGAATTTAAATCCATTCGTGAAGTGATGGCAAAAGCCAATGAGGAAAAGTCGGGAGATAGATTAGCCGGCATAGCAGCAGAAACAGCAGAAGAACGAGTAGCAGCAAAAGTGGTGTTGTGCGATATTACTCTAAATGATTTACGTAATAATCCTGCAGTTGATTATGAAAAAGATGAAGTTACACGAATCATACAAGATGGTGTGAATGAAACTATTTTTAATGAAATAAAAAATAAAACAGTGGCAGAGTTTCGTGAGTGGTTACTAGATGAAAAAACGACAGGATCGATGATTGCAAGAGCTTCTAGAGGATTAACAGCAGAAATGATCGCTGCAGTTTGTAAACTTATGAGCAATCTAGACTTGATCTATGCTGCAAAAAAAATGACAGTTACTGCAACTTGTAACACAACCATTGGTTTGCCAGGTACATTCTC
>CAYJKD010000159.1:0-6456 GCA_964370595.1 uncultured Lachnospiraceae bacterium | reverse complement strand
AGTTAAGCAAGATATTCTTTATATCTGTACCTTAATAGTAATGTTAAACTCTAAAGAATACAACCAACCACTGTTGGCAAATTGCAAATATAGTTCAACCATTTAAAAATTGCAACTTCGTGAATGGTTTTGTTTTGCGTATAGCAATGAATAAAGTAGTGCTATACAATGTTTAATCATTTTATTTGCTGTGCAAATATTTAAGATTGTGTAAACGGAATTTGTATTACATAATTATATGGCAACCCATCAACGGTATATCGGAATTCGATAATCACAATCAATGAGTCGTTTTCAGGTATAATTTTGATGCTACTATTGCCATCATCGTAACCTCCAATAAATTCATAGTCACCTTCACTATGTCCGTGACCACCCTCAAGATATCCTGAATTTTCTTCAATAATATATAGATTTTCAGATTCGGAGTAAATTTGCACCGACAAACCATTTCCATCATATGTTGTAAACATAGTAATCGGTGTTTCTATGACTTCCTTTTCGAATCCTGTCTCCGTATCTAGCGGAATTAAAGTAGCAGTTTGAGCACTCCACTGTATATCCTGCCCAATATTTGACTCTAATAAAGCGTAAAGTTTCTCTTTGGATTCAAAATATCCGGTATTAGTATTCTCTACAGAGTTGCCTTTAAACACATCATCCGTGAAATGCCCCTCATAGTAAAAATTATTTTCATCTGTACTCATACTAATTAAAATAAATTCATATTCAGCTGGCTTATAATCAGACTCTGTAAATGTCAACTTAATAGTATTATCCTCGAAAACACGATCTACAGAGTCAACTTCATCAGTCTCACCATTATGCATAATTGCTTGGAATTTAAAATCTTCTTCGTCGAAGTCAGCTTGTATGAGAAAAGGAACGGAATGATAATTTCCTGTGGAGTACCAACCACCCTCATCGCCCTCAAGCATATAATATATTTCTACAACTCCATCCCTATTTTTGAAGATATTTTCAAGTTCTGGATGATGAAATTCATAAGTTGTTTCACCAAGTTCTTCTGTTATTGTAAACGTTCCCTCGTCAATAGTGGCTGTCTTTGTTGACTCTTTTTCGTTTAATTGCTTACCTTGTGTTTGAGGTTCAGTTTCATCTTCACTGTTGTTTTCATCGGCAGCACTATCTGTTTGCATAGTTTCGGCTAAATCTTCTAAAATTGAACATGCAGTGAATGAGGTTGCTAAACCTAAAATAAGTAGCAGACTAATTAACTTTTTCATTATAAGCTTCCTTTCTATCATATAAATTGCATTATCAATGGTTTCTCTCTACGTGGAGACTACTGGAATAATCTCCACACATATGATTATAACAAATTAAAAACAAAAAAAGCAACAGCTAAGATCGTAATGTTTGTGCCAACGATTACTTGACACAAACCAAGGCTAAGAAAATATTGTGTATTCCACAATTTCATAGTATAATTGGCAAATAGTATTTACCGTTGTACTTATGAAATTTATCGTTATATTTATGAAGTTATGGAGAAAAAATGAAAGATACAAAAATAATCAGCAAGATAAGTGACCCGAATTTTATCAACAACTTTATTCCTTGTGGGATTTTAATTACTGAAGCGGATGAACATTTTACTATACTAGAAGCAAATCAAACATATTTTGACATTATTGGTTTTACAAGAGAAGAGGTAAGAGACTTGTACAATAATCAAGGAATGAACATGATTCTGACTCAAGATAGAATCGCTTTGATGGAGCATTTTCAAACAGAGTTGCAAAATGATTTAGAAAAGAGTATGGAGTTTGTTTGCAACATTGTAGCTAAGGAATTGGCCTTTAAAACTGTTCAACTGAAAGGAAAGTTATTAGTAGGGGAAGATGATAAACTGAAGTTATATATTGTACTAACCGATATTAGTTCATATGTAAAAACAATGGAGGAGCTGAAAGCAGAGCGTGATTTTAACACTTTGATAGCTTCTGTTACAGATAATGTCTTTTTTGATTATAATATTAGAACAAAAACCATGCAATTTTCCAAGAAATTTGCAGATAGAATTCAAATTCCAGAGTTTATAGAAGAGTTTGGCACATCAAAAGAGGGAAAAGATATTTTTGCAGACGGTGTTAAAATATTTGATATCCAAGAATGTAGCCAGGCTCCTAAGGTAAAAATAGAAAATGAAATTAACATCCAATTAGCAGACGGGGAATCGATATGGTATATGTATTCTTGTAAAACAGTTTGTGATGTGATACAAAATGGTTGCCATATTGTAGGTAAAATGATTGATATTACAAAGCGTAAAGTTGAACTAGAGGATTTGAAAATCAAATCTGAAATGGATCAATTGACAGGAATCTATAACAAAATTGCTACAGAAAGATATATTCACGAATATTTGAAGATTACTAGTTATCAAGATAAAAGTGCACTTTTTGTCATAGATTTGGATAATTTCAAGCAATTGAATGATACCTTCGGACATTTATGTGGGGATCAAGTATTAATAAAAATAGGCGGGATTTTAAGAAATACCTTTCGGACAGGAGATATTGTAGGACGCTTGGGAGGGGACGAATTCTTTGTGTTTATTAAAAATTATGGAAACAGAAACATATTAGAAGAAAAGGCAGAGAGCTTGTGTAATGAGCTTAAGCAGAGCGTGGAGGAAAATGGTTTAGCAGTTGATATATCAGCAAGTATTGGAATTTCACTTTTCCCTAATCATGGTACTAATTTTCAAACCCTTTACCAAAAGGCAGATGAAGCACTTTATCGAGTGAAAGCAAAAGGTAAAAAAGGATTTTCTTTTTATGAAGAAAATATGTCATAAATTGTGTACAGTGTGAAAATCAATCTATGCAATAGCTTTAGCAATACTTATCATATAAGAAGAAAAAAAGAGAGTAAAATCCAGACGGGATTTACTCTCTTTTGGCATTGAGTGCCAAGTATGGCACGAATCTACTCGATTGACAAGTTACCACATAAGCATAATTTGGAAGAAAGACCTCCTTATTTTTCCTTTGTATGGATTGAATTGCAGTAGCATCCATTTATGCCATATTTTCCACAAATTTATTTATCTCTGCTTGCAAATCAGTGATTAATGATTGAACTTCTGATACAATTTCATTGAGGTCTACTAACCTAGACACGCTTTTATCTCGTGTTACTAGCTCTACTTGATTGTTCTTAAGATTTTTAGGTCCTACAATCACGCGGATTGGAACGCCAAGTAGGTCTGCATCTGCAAACATTGCACCAGCACGTACATCTCGATCATCATAGATAACCTCAATACCTGCATTTTGTAGCTTCTTATACAATTCATCAGAGGCAACTTTACAGTCTTCTTGATCCACACGCATACAACACATGTGAACCTGCCATGGAGCAATTGTGATTGGCCAGATTGGGCCATTATCATCATGCTTCACTTCACAAACAGAGGCAGCTAAACGACCAACGCCAATTCCATAGCAACCCATAATTGGATTGTTGGATAAACCATCTGCATCGGTGTATACCATATTCATTGACTTAGAGTATTTCGTTCCAAGTTGAAAGATATTTCCTACTTCTATTCCGCGTTTTACTTCAAGTGTACTTTGCCCACAACATGGACAAATTCCCCCTGTTTTTACTTTAGCGACATCAATGAATTCTACTACACCATAGTCCCGTTCTATGTTAAATCCTGTATAGTGATAATCGATTTCATTGGCACCACAAACTAAGTTATCAATTCCTCTTAGTGATAGGTCCATAATTAGTGTTGCATGTTCTACGATGCCATATGGTCCGATAAATCCTGCAATAATACCACTTTCCAATGTGATGTTTGCAGGATGAACAGCTTCACCTAGGAAGTTACTTAGTTTTGTTTCATTTACATCATAATCTCCACGTAAAAAGACGATCACATAAGAATCATCTTTGTTTCTTTGATATACAACTGCTTTCATGGAATATTCGAGAGGAACTTTTAGGAAGTCTACTACCTCCTCCATGGTTTTACAGTTAGGTGTGTATACTTTTGTTAGTTGGGAAATTGGTAATTCGTTTGCATTTTCCACAGAATTTGCTGTTACTTCTAAGTTAGCACGATAATTACATTCTTGATTGCTACAGATAGCTAAAGAATCTTCCCCCGCATCTGCTAGTAACATATATTCATGAGAAACACTACCACCCATCATCCCTGAATCGGATTGTACGGTAATGACTTCTGGTACCCCAGCTCTTTGGAAAATTCGATTATATGCAGTATAGCATTTGCTGTAGTACTGCTCTAAATCTTCTTGAGATGTATGGAAGGAATAAGCATCTTTCATGGTGAATTCACGCACGCGAATCAGTCCAGCACGAGGTCTTGCCTCATCACGGAATTTAGTTTGAATTTGGTAGATCATAAATGGATATTTGGCATAACTTTGTCCATATTCACGGACTAATTGAACACTAGCTTCCTCGTGTGTCATACCTAGTACCATATCCGTATTATTTCTGTCTTTAAAGCGCAACAATTCATCGCCTACGGAATCAAAGCGCCCAGATTCTTCCCATAGACTAGCAGGCAATACAACTGGAAACATCACTTCTTGTCCATCGATAGCATCCATTTCCTCTCGAATAATTCCTTCAATTTTTTTGCAAATGCGCTTCATTGGTGGATAGAGGGAAAAGATACCATTCCCCACATTTTTTACGTATCCTCCACGAATGGATAGTGCATGACTATCGATTACACAGTCTGCAGGTTTTTCTTTAAAACGTTCTCCTACTAAATGATTTAACTTCATAATTACATGATCTCCTATCTTGATAAAGGTATTCCTTTACCATCTTATATTGTCAATAAACTACCATAAGTAAGAATAAAAGTCAAATTTCTAAACAATTTAGTTTTCTGAAAAATTCAATTTAGCCTTTACAAGTGATAATTTAATGATACAATTGGAGTATTCAATTTTTGATGAAATTATTATTGAAACGAAAAAGCAAGTGTTAAAATAGAGTATATTTTATAGCATAGACTATATTGTTCAAAATAATAGACATCAAGAATTATGAGTAACGTATAGAAATAACATATAAATAAAAATGGAGGAACTACTTATGGAAAGATTTGAAGGAAATGGAAGAATGAGCAGAGCGGTTAGACATAATGGAACGTTATATCTTTGTGGTCAAACTTATTACAATGCGAAAGAGACGACAAAGGATATTAAAGAGCAAACAGCATTAACACTTGAGAAGGTTGAAGAATTACTAAATAAATATGGATCAGATAAAAACAATATTTTATCTGCAACAATTTATATCAAAAACATGGATGATTTCGCTGAGATGAACTCAGTTTGGGATGCTTGGATTGAAAATGGTAATGAACCAGCAAGAGCATGTGTTGAAGCGAAAATGGCGAAAGAAGAGATTCTTGTTGAAATATCTATTACTGCTGCGGTAATTAATATTTAAGATTTACCTTTTAGCAGAACAAAGACCACCTATTACTAATGGGTGGTCTTTGTTAATTCAATGAAAACATCACTTAAAAGAGCTAAAAAGCCTTTTGGCCTCTTTTAAGCTTTCTATAGGATCAAGTGTTGGATTATATTCTAATCCACAAGCACCTTTGTAGCTGGTTTTATCAATTGTATCGAAAATAAATTTATAATTATTTTCGCCAAATTGTAGTTCAATTCTTCCAGGATGTGCAGCACTGTGTAAGTGGGAAATACAATCAAGGTAATTTGAAATATTAGGTAAAATATTACCTTCCATTATCTGCTGGTGGTAAATATCATATACCATCTTCACGTAAGGGTGATTGACTTCCCTAACGATTTCAAACCCCTCTACTGCTGACCACAGATAATAGCCTGGATGATCTACATATGTATTTAAGGGCTCTATCATTATTGTTGTTTTATACATGTCTAGTATAGGTTTTGCTTGGTTCAAGCAGTCTACGATAGAAGCATGCTGTAGCTCTCTTGAAGCGCCAGTATCGGGACCTACTTGAGTAATAAGTTTTTTCACACCTAAATCATTTGCAGCAATACAAGATTTCTCTAACCCATCAAGCCATAATTTGCTGTACTTTGGATCAGTCATTCTAAATTCGGTAGTACACATACTTAATAGTTCTATACCAGTTTCATTCAATGCTTTCTTTATCGAGTCGAAATTTAAATCTTGCCATTCATAGGTTTCTATTGCATCAAATCCAAGTTCATGTACAGCATATATTGCTTGAGTAAAATCAATATCCTTGAAAAAACAAGGGATTGGTACACATAATCGCATTTTAAATTCCTCCTTTTAATTATTTGAATATAAGTTATACAAGTAAAACTTGTCATATGTTTTTTATTTAAATGCAATAAAATTATATTTTTAAATAAAGAGAAGATAAAAATACAGTTCCATCTCCACAAAAATTAGCATTACCACCATGTT
>CAYJKD010000158.1:0-6478 GCA_964370595.1 uncultured Lachnospiraceae bacterium | reverse complement strand
TATTCGATTAAATGGAAACTCATTTATCAATGAATATTTACAATATTATTTTTTTAGAGAAGAAAAAATTAAGAAAATTAAAGATGCAAAAATGACACGAGGAGAATTAATTAAAGAAGTAAATGATAGGCTATATGAAAAAATCAAAGATATGGATATACAAAAAGATCCTGAGAAAGCATTTTTGATTTTTCACTCTCACTATATGGAAAGAGAAAATAGTTATGGATTTTTAGAAACAGGAATTCAGAGAATTGATTTAATGAAAGCACAAACATTAGATGAATTTATAGCTACTCCAGATGCGGGTGGGTATGCTGCGGTTGCACTTAACTTTATTAAGGCATATAAATCAGGTGTATCTTGTGAAATGGTACTATCAATACCAAATGAAGGTGCAATACCGATATTAAATAAGGATGATGTTGTAGAAATCTCTTGTGTGATTGAAAAGGGAAGCGTAAAGCCATGTTGCGTAGAGGAAAAATCACTTAGCGTAGTACAGAGACACTATATCACTACGATGAAAGCATATGAACGAGCAGTTGTTAAAGCAATTAAAAATCGCTCAAAAGAGCAAGCAATTCAAGCTTTGATGATTAATCCTTTAGTAAATTCATATACGATTGCAAAAGATATTGTAGAGGCTTATACAAAGAAATATGAAGCGGTTACTGGAAGATGGAATTAAATATAGTAGAGGTGCCTATAAGTTAATAGGCACCTCTACTATATTTATTAAATTGATTCCGCAATATCAAATAATAATCTCTCAGAATCTTCCCATCCAAGACAAGGATCGGTAATGGATTGTCCATAGTTACCCTCTCCAACTTTTTGGCAACCACCAAGAATATAACTTTCAATCATAACTCCTTTTACAAAGTTATGGATATCAGCAGAATGACGGCGGCTATGAAGCACTTCTTTTACAATACGAATTTGTTCCATATATTTCTTGTTTGAGTTTGAGTGGTTAGCATCAACAACACAAGCAGGATTATGTAGGTTGCGTTCATTGTAAAGCTCTAATAATAGTTGTAAATCCTCATAGTGATAGTTTGGTAAGGATTGTCCGTGTTTGTTAACGGCCCCCCTTAAAATACTGTGGGTGTAAGGATTGCCTTCTGTTTTAACTTCCCAGTCACGCATAATAAAATTATGGCCACCTTGAGCAGCTACTACAGAGTTAAGCATAACAGAATAAGCACCGCTAGTAGGGTTTTTCATACCAACAGGAACATTACATCCACTACATACAAGTCGATGCTGTTGGTTTTCTACAGAGCGTGCACCAACTGCAATATACGACATTACATCATCAAGATAACTTACATTATCAGGATAAAGCATTTCATCAGCAGTAGAAAGACCAGTCTGGCTTAAGACTTTCATATGAAGGTTACGTATTGCATGAAGGCCTTCTAACATACTAGGTTTTTTTTCAGGATTTGGTTGGTGTAGCATTCCTTTATAACCTTCGCCAGTTGTTCTTGGTTTATTCGTATAAACACGAGGAACAATCACAAGTTTGTCTTTTGTAGCTTCTTGTACTTTACATAATCTGGATACGTAATCAAGTACAGAATCTTCGTTGTCTGCAGAGCAAGGACCTACGATTACTAGAAACTTATTACTCTTTCCACTAATGACATCTTTTACTTCTTGGTCTCTTTGTGCTTTGATTTTTACAAACTCTGCTGCTAAGGGAAATTGTATTTTTATTTCATCAGGGGTTGGTAGTTTTTGTACATATTCAAAACTCATATTTTGATAATTCCTTTCTATGTTGAACTTCATAAGATGAATAAACTCTTTAACAATTTAAAGGAAAAAAGTGCCACATCATCGAATGTATTCAATTATAATATGACTTGCTTGTTTTTGTAACATTGTTTTTGATTTTATGATAAAGAAACACTTGAAAACACTAGTAGTTCTAGTGTATTCTTAAAAGGATACAAGAGAGGAGTTGTTTATTATGGAACGTTTAATAAAAATTGATGCAATAGGCGAACATTGTCCATTTCCAGTGGTAAAAGCAAAAAGTGCATTAACAAATCTAGAAGTTGGTGGGACTTTAGAGATTTTAGTAGATAATGAAATGGCAGTACAAAACTTAAGGAAAATGGCTAATAATTTGAAGTTGGAATTTTCTAGTGAACAGAAAAAAGAAAAAGAATTCCTAGTGATACTGGGAGCACAAAATGTTATAATCGAAAAAAAAGAAAATACCTCTACTGAAGTAGAACGACAAAAGATAGTAGTAGCAATTGATTCAACAACGATGGGGAATGGTGATGAAACCTTAGGTAAAATGTTGTTAAAAGGGTATATATATGCATTATCAAAACAAGATAATTTACCAAAATATATGGTGTTTTATAATTCAGGAGTAACGTTAACGACAACAGGATCTGAAAGCCTAGAAGATTTAAAGCAGATGCAAGAAGATGGTGTAGAGATTCTTTCTTGTGGGCTCTGTCTTGACTATTATGGCATAAAAGAAAATTTAGAGGTGGGAACCATCACAAACATGTACGAAATTGTGCAAATTATGATGGAAAACTCAGTGGTTAGACCATAAAGGAAGTTGTAACAATTGAACTGTTAAAAAGAGAGCTTGCTTTGCGTTGATATATTATGCAAAGCAAGCTTTTTATTTGGAAGAATCTTTTGAAGGGGATGTTTGGAAACGACGTTTATAGAGTTTTGTAAAATAAGATACATTGTGAAAGCCACTGCGATAAGCGCTTTCGCTTACATTACAAGTTGCATTTTGAATCAAGTTTCTAGCATGTTCTAGTCGTAGACCATTCAAATAATCAACTACAGTTTGTCCTGTTAATTTCTTGAATTCCCGACAAAGATAATATTTGCTAAAGCCTGTATGATTACAGATGTCATTTATACTAATTTCTTCACGAAAGTTAGATCTTAAATACTCAATTACCATTTGAATTTTTTTTAATCTTTTGCTAGGTAAATTTAGGGTATTATAAGCAGAGGTTTGATGATGACGAAAACACTCAACTAAAAGCTCAATGGAAAGACATTTTACTTGTGCTTTGTAGTGCTTACCTTTTTCTAGCATCTCTAGCATCAATTTTTTATAGATACCAGCAAGTTTGGGATTAGTAATCACTTGTACAATTTCTGTATGTTCTATAGGCAATTCAAATTCATCACAGAAGTTTTTGTCTAAAATCAAACAGCAGTAAGTGCAACTAGAGGTGGTTGCATTAATTTCATGTAGGACTCCTGAATTAAATACAATCACATCCCCTACCGTAGCATAACTAGGAATGCCATTGCTACTAATTTCACAAGTGCCTTCTAAGACAAAAAGCAACTCAATATTTTCATGCCAGTGAGCTAAGAATCGTGATGCTTGAATCCTGGTGTCAATATGAAAAATAAGTGGGAAATCGTTGTCCAAATAGCCATGCTTTTCGTATTGATTCATAGATGTCTCCTTATGATATAAATAATATAAAGTGAGCATATCACAAAAATTCCATAAGAGCAATATTGTATTAAGAAAGGGCAATATTATATATTTCTAAAGGAGCAATTATACTATATAATCCTAATAAATAGTTTACTGTACGTTTAGGACATCTTAAACAAAATAAAATTAGATAGTGGGAGAAAAAATCATGAGAAAAACAAAAATAGCAGTTATTGGTGTAGGTGGGATTGCCCAAGAGCATATTGCAGGATATAAAAATAATGAAAATGTAGAATTATATGCATTTTGTGATATTAATCAAGAACAAGTAAAGAAAATGGGAGAGATGCATGGGGTTACTAATTTATTTACTAGCTCAAGAGAAATGTTTGCCACATTAAAGGATATTGATGCAGTAAGTGTTTGTACATGGAATAGCGCACATGCACCTTGCACGATTGAAGCATTACAAGCGGGTTGTCATGTTCTTTGTGAAAAACCAATGGCTACATCTGCAAAAGAGGCAGAAAAGATGTTAGAAGCTTCTAAAAAGGCAGGAAAGCTTTTGATGATTGGATTTGTTCGACGCTTTGGAAATGATTGCACAATTGTAAAAGATTATATTGATGAAGATTATTTTGGGGATATCTATTATTCTAAAGCAACATACCTGCGTAGAAATGGTTGTCCAGGTGGTTGGTTTGGAGATAAGTCAAAATCAGGTGGAGGTCCACTTATTGACTTAGGTGTTCACGTAATAGATTTAACAAGGTATTTGATGGGGAATAAGAGGCCAGTTTCTGTTTATGGCGCAACGTTCCACAAATTATCGAATCGTCCAGAGCTTAAATCAGAAAAGATGGGTTACCGCTCCTCTACAATAGTCGAAAAAGAAGTGTTTGATGTAGAGGATTTAGCAGTGGCTATGATTCGTTATGAAGATGGATCAGTTATGAGTGTAGAGACATCATTTTCCTTAAACATTAAAAAAGATGAAGGCTGCATTGAGTTATTTGGATCAAAAGCAGGTGCAAGATTAAATCCCGAACTAGAAATTTATACAGAATTGAATGGAAGAATGGTAAATGTGAACTTAAATGAAGAAACTGCATTAAACTTTAGTGGATTATTCCAGAATGAGATTAACCATTTTGTAGATTGTGTAGCAGGAAACGTGAGTTGTATAGCACCAGCAGATGATGGCGTAGTCTTGATGAAGATATTAGATGCTATTTATGAGTCGGGGAGAACAGGTCGTGAGGTAATGATTTAATCGAAAAATAAATTTGAATTCAAGGTACACATAGAAATCATGAAATACATTTCTATGTGTATTTTTTTGTATACGTATAAAGTGTATTGTGTTATAGTAGAAATAATTTAGATATACATGTGGTTTCGTAATAAGTAACCACTGTGTTTTAGCTATTCGTTGTTGGTGGAAGTCTAAGAAGTGTTACATCCACAATAACAAGAACTAGTAGTTGTGGTAGGAAGGGAGATAAGAGAATGGAATCTTTTGAGTTAAAGTATTTACAACAATTATCACAGAAATACCCAACAATTGCTGCAGCGTCAACAGAAATTATTAACTTGCAAGCAATTATTAATTTGCCAAAAGGGACAGAACATTTTATGACAGATATTCATGGAGAATATGAAGCTTTTTCTCATGTACTAAGAAATGGATCTGGATCTGTAAGAAGAAAAATTGATTTTGTATTCGGTTATACGTTGTCAGATCAAGACAAAAAAGCACTTGCTACATTGATCTACTACCCAAAAGAAAAATTAATGAGCTTAAAGAAAA
The DNA here is from genome assembly GCA_964370595.1 of uncultured Lachnospiraceae bacterium. Taxonomy (GTDB): domain Bacteria; phylum Bacillota; class Clostridia; order Lachnospirales; family Lachnospiraceae; genus Brotaphodocola. The sequence goes on along the minus strand of CAYJKD010000158.1, from coordinate 1,217 downwards.
GGGGAGAGGAAAAGAGGGATTGGTATAAAGTAACATTATATCGTTTAATTGAAGTATGTAAAAGTATTGCAAGTAAATATACACGATCCAAGGTTCGAAAGGCGTTGCCTCAGGAATTTTTCTATGTAATTGAAGAATTAATTACAGAAAAAATGGATATTTCAGATAAGGAATATTACTATAATACGATCATTGAGACAATTATTGATACGGGAAGAGCAAAAGCATTTATTACTGCAATTAGTGAAGTGATTCAACGGTTGGTAATCGATCATTTACACATTGTAGGGGATATTTATGATAGAGGACCAGCACCTCATTTAATTATGGATACTCTAATGGATTATCATTCATTAGATATTCAGTGGGGAAATCATGATATTTTATGGATGGGAGCTGCATCTGGACAACAAGCTTGTATTGCAAATGTAATTCGTATTAGTGCACGATATAAAAATCTTGATATTTTAGAAGATGGATATGGAATTAACTTACTTCCGTTAGCAACATTTGCAATGAGTCAATATGAAAATGATCCTTGTGTTGCATTTGCTTCTGTAGCTGATAATTTTAATAGTCTTGAAGAGCGAATCAATCAAATGATTCATAAAGCGATTGCAGTAATTCAGTTTAAATTAGAAGGGCAACTAGCAAAAAAATACCCAGATTTTAAAATGGAAAATAGGATGTTGCTTCATGAGATTAATTATGAAACAGGGGAAATCGTCATCGAAGGAAAAAAATATGTGCTAACAGATAAAAATTTTCCAACGATCGATCCGAAAGCTCCTTATGAATTAACAAAAGAAGAACAAGAAGTGATTTCAAGGCTTCAAAGAGCATTTATTCAATGTGACAAACTACAAAATCATGTAAAATTTTTATTTACAAAAGGAAATCTCTATAAAGTATTTAATCATAATCTTTTATATCATGGTTGTGTATTGCTTACAGAAAAGGGAGAATTAAAAGAGGTTGAGTTGTTTGGAGAAGTGTATCAAGGGAAATCATGGTATGAAGCTTTAGAGCGCTATATTCGAAGAGGATATTTTTCACAAGATGATGCGGAAAAAGAGTTAGGAAGAGATATGATGTGGTTTACTTGGTGTCATCCAAATTCTCCTTTATTTGGGAAAGATAAAATGACTACATTTGAGCGTTATTTTATCAAAGAAAAAGAAACACATAAAGAAACTAAAAACCCATATTATCATATG
>CAYJKD010000157.1:3315-6492 GCA_964370595.1 uncultured Lachnospiraceae bacterium | reverse complement strand
TGTAATAAAACAACTAAAATCAACAAGCAAAGTGGCATTCCATATTTTGATATAAATACTGAGTGATTTTTATTCTGCTTCACTTATGCCACCCCCCATTATGTATTTTAGCACCTCTTCTTTTGTAGTTTCTTTCGGTCTTAATTCTTTAATTACCTTACCTTTATATAGAATAATCAACCGATCTGATAGTCCTAGTGCTTCTTCAATATCTCCAGTTGAAAGAATTACCCCTGCTCCCATTCTCGCCAGTTCCCCTAATATCTTATAAATCTCAGCCTTTGCTCCAACATCCACACCTGCAGCAACCTCATCTAGTAGATATATGTGATACTGCTCAAGTAGCCATTTTCCAATTACTATTTTTTGCTGATTTCCACCAGATAAGCTTTTCATAATGTAGTTGATATCGTTGGGGTGTACTAGTAATTTGTCATTAGAATCTTGAGCAACTTTTTTATCCTTTTTATTATTAAAAAATCCCATTTTTGATACCAATTTCATAGAGATAGAAGAAGTGTTTTCCATAATGGTTCTCTCTCCAATCATTCCATGAAGCGCTCGATCTTCTGGAACTAATGCAATTCCACTTTTAATTGCATATCGAGGATCATATGTCTTTGGCATTGTCTTTCCTGCAACTGTAATCTCTCCAGAATCTCTTTTATTTACCCCGAAGATACAACCACACGTTTCTGTCTTCCCTGCTCCCACTGCTCCAAGAATCGAGATAATCTCTCCTCGCTTTACTTGAAACGAGATATCCTTAACCTTATCTCCAAACACCAAATGCTCCACCTTTAATACTTCCTCTAAAATAGGAACCTCTACCTTTGGAAAAAATGCATCGATTTTCTTTCCAAGCATCAAAGAAACCAATTCATCTTCTGTAAAATCGGTAGTATTTCTCGTTTCAATTCTCATACCATCTCGAAATACACTGATTCGATCACAAATCCGATAAATTTCTTCCATACGGTGTGAAATATAAATTGTAGTCGTACCCTTTTCTTTAAGCCTTTCAATAATATCGAACAATTTTTCTGTCTCTTCTAGACTAATCCGAGATGTTGGTTCATCTAGAATCAAAACTTTAGGATGGTTAATCAATGCTCTTGCTAAAATGACAAATTGTTGCTCTGCAACAGAAAGTATAGATGCTGGTTGTGTCAAATCAAAATCAATTCCTATAAATTCTAGAATTTCATCTACCATCATCCTTCCTGTTTCCCAATCTAGAATTCCATTTTTCATAGGTGGATTGCAAATTAGAATATTCTCCAAAATAGAAAGACTTCCAACAATATTCAACACTTGATGTACGATTTGAATTCCCAGTTTTTGCATAGCCAATGGCGAAAATCCTGTGACATCTTTATCATAATAAAACAATTTTCCCTTATCTGGCTTATGTTCCCCCATAAGAGTTTTCATCAAAGTCGATTTTCCTGCTCCATTAGCGCCTACAATTGCATGAACTTCATTTTCTTCAATCTGTAAATCCACACCTTTTAGAGCTTTCGTAGCACCGAAGGATTTTACGATTCCTTCCATCTTCAAAACATTTTTTTCACTCATGTTCATCTCCACTTAACGATATGGTAAGAAACTCACTTTGTGTACATAGTTTCTTACCACAATCCTCAATTAAATTTATTGTACTCCGAAATCGGTTCCAAATACGTCCTTCCAGTGTTCTTCAGGGCTTTGTAACTTAATCTCTGATCCATCTGTTACCGTTCCAAATGCCTCTGCAGTATTAGCAACAAAGTATGTTGGCCCAAATTGAGCAAATGGAACCACATCTTGCTTTCCATTAAGTGCTAAATCCAACCCTTTTGCTGCTCTCGTTCCTAATACACTTGATTTTTGCCCCATAAATACCCAGTCAGGAGCTGTTGATTCTCTCATAGCTTGCATAACACCAGTTCCTGTATCTCCAGATGCAATTACAATATCTTCTCTACCAGAATCTTTTAACGCTGCATATGCACCAACTGCAGGCAAATCCCAAGATGTAATAATCACTTTGATATCCTTATCCGTATCTGCTGCAAGTGCTGCAGATACCTTTGTTTGAGCATCTGCTACTGCATTTCCTGCATCAATATCAAATCTCTCTGTCGCAATTCCTGTTTTTGGATCTTCACTTCTAAATGGGTCAAATACAATATCAGCTGAATCTGCTCTAGCCTTTAAGGTAACCCAGCTCGGAGTATCTAGAATAAGCACTTTTCCAACTCCATCCATCCTATTTAAAGCCCAAAGTCCTAATTGTGTTCCTCCACCCCAGTTGTCTGCCATGGTATTGGTTACCGAGCCCTCTTGGAACATATCAATGCAAGAATATGGAATTCCAGATTCTACGATTTTCTTTGCTCCTGATTGCAATGCTGTTCCATCTCCACCACAGATAATGATTCCATCAACACCATTAGCAATATGTGTATCAATTGCTGCATTCATAGCTGCTGGATCCCCATTTCCATCAATAATATTTACCTTATATCCTGCTGGTGTAAAATGTTCTTCAATCGCAGCTAATGCGTTACGATTCCAATCATTTGCTTGAAAGAAAGCTACGACACCAATTGTCTTTCCTTCTCCTCGATTAGCATCTAGTTCACTTAATGCTTGGTCTAATTTAGCATCTCCCTCTTCTTTTCCTCCACTATCTTGTACTGTCTCACTAGCACCTGCTTCTGGCTGTGCTGCCTGCTCTACTGATGCTTGTGCTGTCGACACTGGTGGTTGTTGTCTACACCCTGTTATTCCTGCAATTGCCATTGTTGAAACTATCATGGCTACTATTAATCTTTTTTTCATCTTTCTTTTCCTCCATTTTCTCTTTCATTTACCTTATTTTATTTCTTATTAAACATCCAATTCCACTTCCCACACTTCATGGTTATATATAGTTTCACCAGGTCTGATTTCACTTTCCACACCAAAGGTTTCTAGTTCACCCATCCAGTTATCTTGACCAACGAATATGGCCACATTGCATCCTCCTAGAGGATAATTCCCTCTAGGTATATATGTACTTTTTTTACGAAATACTAACTTCTGCTCTGGCCAAATCATATAAACCTCTCCCTTAGGAGCTTTTACGCAACGCTTGCAAATCTGCCCCTGTGATTTTACTACTAACTCATCGGAAGTTATTACCACTTGTGG
>CAYJKD010000157.1:0-3305 GCA_964370595.1 uncultured Lachnospiraceae bacterium | reverse complement strand
TTGTGGATCATCCAACCTAAGTACATTGCCACCGAACACTCTTGGAATTGCAATATTTACAACATCCCAAGTCACATTATCTTCTCCGAGAGGAACATGTAGTTCTTTTCCTTCTGGATTAATGCATGTAGGACTCCATACTCCGCCAGAGTAAATCATGCCCCCTGCATTTCGAATAAAATTAGTTACCTCAAAATGACAATCATCCTTATATTGCACTTGAATTCCTCGTTCTAATTTAGTAAATGAATGGGTAGGGGCGGTTGCAGTGATACTACCTTCTGTGATTTCAACTCTACAAGGTTCATTATCACTTGCATAAGTATCTTCTGACTCGTCTGCATAAGGTCTTGTAATCCACACACGATGTCCTCCATACAACTTCCAATCTTCTCTACAAACCCCTTCTTTATCCCAATACAAAATGTTAACATCTTCATCCTTTTTTCCCAAAAAAGCAACCCTAGGGCCAACTTGAGTAACTAGCACAAGTCGCAAACAATCAGTAGTCATCTCAAAAGCTTCCAAACCATCAAACATCACTTTTTGAATTCTGACCATATGCACCTCCTCTTATAATGCTAATTGATAAATTTTATATGCTTCATCAATCGTAATCGCAGGAATACTTGCAAGGGTACCATCTGCACTAAATGACACTGCCACAACGCCATCTGTAAGTTTTTGAATGTCTTTTTCAGTACAACCAAATTGTGAAATTCGAGTCTCCACTCCGTACCCTTTAAATAATTCTTCTAACTCATCTGCTGCCACTTTTAAGTCATCTGTTGTGCAAATCTCTTTTGCAAAAGCTACAAATCTCTGATTATCCACTCTATTTGCAAAAAAACGCATCCATGCAAGAATCATGCAAGAAAGTGTTGCTCCATGAGTTGCTCCAAAATGACTAGAAAGCACATGTCCCATCTGATGCATTGGTGTCCACCCTTGCACTCCACAAGTTAACCATCCATTCAGGCCAACCGTAGCAGAAAACTGCATAAGCCCACGAAGTTCTACATCCTCTGGATTTTCTATTACTTTTCCTATATTTCTTAATATCGCTTTTATTACACCAAGTTGCATTTCACTTTGCAGATCAATATTTCCAAATGTTTCTTTATTACTAAAGAAAAATGGCTCAATCACATGGCTTACTGCATCAATAGCTCCACATGCAGTTTGGTAATTCGGTAATGTTTTTGTAAGTTCTGGATCAAGAATCGATACTTTCGGATACAAACAATTAGGTTCCCACACATAACTTTTTCTGCATGTATCATCATCTGTAATTACAGCAGTTGGATTCATCTCGCTTGCTGTTGCTGGCAATGTAGGAATCATTATTATAGGTAAAGCTTCTTTTGGCGGAATCTGGTCGTCTTGTGCATGTGAAAATTTAATCATCTTTCGAATATCCGTGGGATATTTGATTCCAGCTGCAATTACTTTTGCCAAATCCATTGCACTACCACCACCAACTCCAATTATAAAATCCACACACTCCTTTTTCCCGAGTTCAATTCCTTCTTTTGCTTCTGAAATTTTAGGGTTTGCTGTAGCACCTAAATAGTCTACATATGCAATCCCCTCACTCATTAGATTTGTATGAATTCGCTCAAATAAGTCTCCATAAAATCCTATTTCTTTATATGTAACAATCAGTGCTTTCTTTCCTAATCGCTTTGATTTTTCTCCAATTCGTTTTACTTCTCCAGCTCCAAATACCAACTCGACTGGATTATAAAATTCAAAATTATTCATATTTCAAGATTCCTACCTTCCCTCTTTTCTTCTTTTGGCTATATGCTACCATTATGATTCCAATTACTAACAATATACCTTTTACAATTTCTGAGGTTGCAAAGCTCCCACCTAACATTGTTAGCCCATTTACTATCATTGCTAGTAAAATACCTCCAAGAAATGTTCCTACTACATTTGTTTTTCCAAGCTTTAATATAGTAGCTCCTAAAAATACTACTGTAAATCCATCAAGGAAGAAGGAAGAACCCATCTTTGGCTGTCCTCCACCATATACAACAAACACCATTACAACGCCTGCTAATGCCGCAAATATTGAGCTTGTAACGAAAACAGAAGTCAGAATGCTTCCTTCTTTAATCCCTGCCTCTTTAATCGCTTGCCTGTTTTCTCCCATTGCATAAACATATTGCCCGTACTTTGTTTTTTCTTGTATCATGTACATAATGACATAGATGATTAGAACCACTAAAAACACAATCGGAATTCCTATAATTTCTGAATTCAACACACGATAGATTCCAGATGATTTTATAACGGGAACATTAAGTGGCATCCCTCCATTAATCATTGCTGCAATCGACTTTGCAATTACAGATACTGCAATTGTAGTAATCAAGGAGTGAAATTTTAATTTCACTACAAAAAAAGAGGTAATAAATCCAAAGACTGCTCCTGACAATGTAGCAACTATAATAGAAAGCATCAGGTTAAAGCCATTATAAGCAAGAAATGCAAATACCATAGAGGCACATGCAGCCACATCTGGAAACCCACAATCCATTTCATCCGTTGCAATTACCCAGGTCAATCCTAAAACCATAAGCGCCATATAAGAAGCACTTTTAATAATATTCATCAAATTTCCGTAGGATAAAAAATACGGTCTCATTATCCCAAAGAATATCATTGCCAAAATAATCAACCAAAGTAATGTTAACTCTGGTCGCAATATTCTTTTTACCGCTCTCATCACACACTACCTCCATTTGTTTTTTTCTTGGACTTCTTACCAAATTCTATCTTTGACATGGTAATTGCCAGTAATAAAATTACAGCCATAGTTAAATCGCTATAGTAATACGGAATTGACATTACTGTAAATCCTGTAGTGATTACTGTAGCTAGTAGTGCTCCAAACAAGGTTCCAACCACACATGGTCGTTTATAAATTGACCAACCGATGTAGATTGCTGAAAAACATGGCATAAGGAGATTTAAACCCGCTTTTACATTTCCTTGTCCTTGACTTGCATTGTTGATCATAGCTGCTAGCGCTGCTAGTACACCACAAACCATATAGGAAATAACAATCATTCTATTTACTTTTACACCAGAGAAGAATGCAGCTTTTTCATTGGACCCTATCGCATAAAATTGTCTACCATAACGAGACTTATTCAAAACGATGTAGGCAGCAATATAAAGTACTATCATAATATACACAGAGACTGTGATCCCAAAGATACGAAACTCTGATAGATTAGTGATTCCTGATGTAGCAAAATTCTCAAAAATGAATGCTCCATCAGAAAATATGT
>CAYJKD010000156.1:4165-6570 GCA_964370595.1 uncultured Lachnospiraceae bacterium | reverse complement strand
TGGCAGTACGTGAGTATTTAACATTAGATGTACACCAGAAAAGTGGAGAAAAAATTGCATACGATAAGTATTCTGTTAACTCAATCTCAGATAAAGAATTCCAAATCACATTAGATGGAATAACATCGTTAGTGGATGGAACCGTAGTGGTTGCTATGAAAATTGATACAATCCTAAAATCAGGTGAACCAATATGGTCTGAAGTAGATGGAGTTCCTCAAATTGATGGACTTAAAGTAAGTAGTAATGATAATCATCAAGTGAGCGCAATTGTAGTTCCTTTTGATGAAGGATTACCATTAAATACATCAGCTGCACTAAACGCTGCAATTCCTTTTTTCAGTAAAGATATGGCTGATATCAATGACTATACCATTACCATTAGAGATGCATCTGAAACTATTTTAGATGAATGGGAAGTAGAAAAGCAACCAAATATTTCATTTACATTAGAGCCGACAAATACATCGATCTATCTTCCAAAGGATGTGGAATATGATCAAATTTACTCCATTGATCTCAATGGAAGTTCGGATATAAATTTACCGATTATACCAAATGATGAAGCGTTGATTAAACCAATTATTTTTCCTGTTGATGAAAATACAGAAATAACACTTGGATATGCATACTGGAACACACAAGAAGAAATAATCCTAATTCGCTTTGATGAAAATGATGATTACAAATTAAGCAATTTTACAGATTTAAAAATTTCATTTAGCTGTATTTATGAAAAAGGTGTTGCAGAAGAGGATTCGGTAATTGATTACGAACTTTTAGAAAAAGAAGGTCTTACCATTAAAATTGATAACTCAATAACCGCAACATCAGATGCAGTGTTAGAGAAGGAGTTTGTTGAGCTTAAAAAAGATCCATATCGCATGGTTTGGAACATTACCTATACTCACCCAGTGTTTGAGCAACCAGTAGAAGGGGAAACGGTTAAGTTTATTGAGCAATTGCCAGAAGGTTTGTATTATGATGAAGCATACCCTGCAACAGTTATAAGCGATAATGCAGAATTTACCCTTATTTCTTCACAAGATAATGAATTTATTTATGAATTAAGTGGTATTGAATCAGGCGAAATTGTTGAAATTCAAGTAACCAATAGAATCATTGATGAAAAACTTCAAGATTGGAGAGAAGTTTTACCAAGTGAAGTAGAGCGTACCAATGTTGTTACCCTTGCAAGTGAAAGTAATGTAAGTGCAAAAGCAGAGTTTGAGCTAGAGGAAGATTGGATTCCAAAAGAGTACATATCAAAAGTAGGAACATACAATGAAGATGGTAGTGTTAGTTGGGTGGTAACCATTACCCCAAATATTACAAATGCAAAGAATTTAACCTTTATTGATGTTGTGAATGAAACCCTTGGACAACCAACAGATGTAAAGCTAGGAAATCTTGCCTTAACAGCAGACCAATATGCACAGTTTACACAAGAGGTTGCAAGTGGATTAGCAAATCCTCAATCAATTCCAAATGAGGTTAAGGCAACTTATGAAAATGGTGGAAATGGCAATTATGCTTGGTATGTGGATTTAGAGCAATTTCCAAAACAAACCACATATACCATTACCTATGTAACAAAAATTGTTGATGCCGCTGGATTTAGCAAATTAGGTTCGGATGCAGTAGTAAATGATGCTTGGATTTACTGGGAGCAGTCTAGTGAAGAATCCACAGAAGACAATACGGATATCTGGAGCAATCATCCAGTGTTAAAAGAAGGGCTAACCATTAATACAGAGGTAAATAAGAGTGTAATTGCTCCAACATTCACTGAAGAAAAAGCGACCTTTAACTGGACAACAGAAATCGTTAATGAAAGTAATGGAACAAATCCTGATATCATCATCAAAGACACAACGATGAGAGATCGATATGGAGCCATTCAATCCCTTGGATTAAAGTTACATTCATTTGTAGATTTTACTGGCCTTGATATGAATAGTAGTGCAGATGAATTAAATAGTAGAATTGCTACTTATGAAAATCAAATTGAAGCAGATATCGTAGCAAAGGTTTCTGCATTAACAGGATTAAATTCAGCGACTGTTGAAAACAATGTAAGTGTTGTAGTATGGCCTAGATATAATGCTTCTACAAGTACGATTCAGTCATGGGGAGTACCTGACACAGCCAATGGCTGGGTATTGATGTTCCCAGCATATGGAACCTATACAACGAATGAAACAAATGTACATGAAGCATTAGGAACGAATGTGGAAATCATTATCAAAGATTTTGGTGATCACACATTGAACTGGGAGTATGAGACCTATGTAAATTATCAGATGATTGAAAATTACTCAGAGGAACTTACATACTCGAACGCATCAGATAATCTTATTCGTTATCAAAACTGGGTTGAAGTAGAATTTGGTGACTTTAAAGAT
>CAYJKD010000156.1:0-4155 GCA_964370595.1 uncultured Lachnospiraceae bacterium | reverse complement strand
AACTCTTTTGTACAAAATGCAAAGGAAAAAGATTCTACATATTGGGCAATGGTAGAATATAGAAATAAGATTGCAACAGAATTAACAGTTGATGAAGAAGGAAATCGAATTGTTAATTGGCGTGTGAATCTTGGTAGAAATGGAGATTATACCAATGTGGCTGGAGAAGTTGACTATGTGTTAACAGATATTCTTCCACAAGGACATACTTACCTAGGTACAGTGGAAACAAAAAATGTTGAAATTGTAGAAGAAACCATTGAAGACGGTAAAGTGATTTTCAAAGTAAATCTATTGAATGAAACATCTTGGGCAGGACATTATATTGAATTCCAAACAAAAGAAATGGCACCACTTACAGCAGATGTTATTGAAAATACCATGTTGTTTAAAGTTGGTGGGATTCAGTGGAAGTTCGTTGCAAAAATTATTACAGACCAAGACCAAGTTATTAAGCAAGTAGAGAAAGATTCTTTATTTGAACACTTCCATTATTCCGTTTTAATCAATCCACTGGGAAGTAAGTTACTTCCAGAAGGTGAAACACTAAAAATTACTGATATTACCAATGCTGATTTAAACATTGAATCTTTCAAATTAAGTGAAGTATCATTAAAAGATTACACCATGGACGGAACATTATATGAGCACTGGACAAGATATGATGCTGTATATACTACAAAATTGACACAAGAAATTGCTCAAGATTCAGCACTAAGTGATAGGATTATCTATGGAGCAGATGTATCTCCAGAGTCATTAGCATATGAGCTAATTACAGAAGGGGAACATGCTGGAAAACATGGTTTTACATTAGAATTACCATCAAGTAGTCAAGCATATCTTCTTGAGTATACTGTAAGCATCAATGAAAGCTATGGAAATAACAATCTTGATAACACGGTTTATTTATATGGAGAAGGCGATGGGCTAGATGAAAGTTCCAAAGCTGATGTAAGTATTAGCATCAAAGGAAATGCATCGATCAACTACAGACCAACATTAGATATCTACTTAACTAAGATGGATCGTGTGGATCAGAGTGAGTTATTAGGCGCTGAATTTGAACTTGCACTATATGAATCAGTAAATGGTGTAGAGAACAAACTTGCAGATCTAGTACAAGATGAGACAGACCCACTGTACTTTACTCTTGATAATTGGAAAGACGTTAGGGAAAGTATTGTTGATCAAACCTATGAAAATACCTATATCAAGGTAGAAGAAACTAAAATCCCACTAGGATATCAAGCAGGTTTAGAAGAAAATGGTTCCCATGTGTTTAATGTACCACTATTAAACTTATCAGGAAATGATCGATATGGATATGGTATTGACTTATTCAATGATCCGATTTCTTTCACATTTGATTTTACAAAGGTAGATAGTACAGATAACCAAGTGAAGTTAGATGGAGCAGTATTTGATGTATTCTTCACCCAAGATGGAGAAGAACTTGTAGATATGCGTAAAGCATTACACGGAACAATTGATGGAGAAACAACGATTTCATTTACCTATAGTGATTTAAAAGAATATTTATCTGAAACCAGTGCAGTAGATGTGTGGTATGAGGAAAAGATGGCTCCAGAAGGATATATGTTACTAGGCGAACCAGTGAAATTAGGAACAATTCGTGTTGAAAATAACGAAATTACCTTTGATCATGTAGCAATTCAACGTGAATACTATGATGATATAGTGGTTACCAATGTACCAGAGTACACAATTAAGCTAGAAAAGGTAGATGCAGATAATCAACAGAAATTAAGTGGTGCACACTTTGAAGTTTACTATAAGGATGGATCACAAAAAGTTTGGATTAGTGAAGATGGAACGATTTCAGAGGAAGCAACTTCTTGGATTGTAGGAGAAGATGGAACGATTACGATATCTCCAACGAATGAAATGATGAAAGCCATTGAAGGAAATCTACTTTATTTACAAGAGACAAAAGCCCCAGAAGGATATGTTCTTCAAACGGGAGAAGTAGCATTTAACTGGGTACTTGTATCAGATGGAACTTGGGTAGAGGCGACACTTGTTGATGGAAACCTAGTATTAGGTAATGATGAGTTAATCGGTAGAGAACTTACGATTACTGTAAGCAATAAGCTAGATACAACAGAGGAAGAAACAACAACCGCTCCTGAAGAAACAACCGCTCCTAGTGAAACAACAGCTCCTAACGAAACAACAGGCAGTTCAGGTGGAGGTAGTTCTAGTGGAGGTAGCTCAGGTGGAGGTAGTGTAACAACACAAACACCAGATACTACATTTACCATTGGGGAGGAAGCAGTACCATTATCCTCAGTAGTACCAGAATTTTTACAACCTTTAGTAGAAACATTAGAAGATATGGGAGTGCCATTATCTGGAATGCTACCAAAAACAGGCTATGAAGACTCTATGTTGCTATATGCAATTGGGCTAGTTGCAACCATTGGAATTGCAGTTACCGTGCAAGTTAGAAGTGCTCGTAAAAAGAAAAAGCAAGATGATAAAGAGTAATAATTAGTTTAATGAAAGAAAAGAGATGAGAGCTTTGAAAGGCTTTTGTCTCTTTTTTTGATGCTGGTTAAAATCCCTTCTTGCTATGCAAAGGGAGCAAAAAATAATAGTTGAATACAACTTGAAATTGTGATACAGTGACCATAAGCATATAATGCCACTGCGAGAAACGTGGTGGAATCTCAAATGCCATTCTATAGGCTCATGAACTATCTAAATCAATCTGATTTCATTCTATGCTTGAATCCAAACGAAAAAAACTGAATAAGGAAGGAGTGCGTAAATGGAAGAAGGAAAAGTCTCAGCAGATATTGTGTTAAAGGAATTTTTAAGAGTGCCAGAACATTTTTCCAGTATCGTAAATGCTGTGGTCTATGGAGGCCAAGGTGTCTCAAAGATATGTTGGAGCCAATGTCAAAGGATGCTGCTGCATTATTTGTAGACTATCCCATCAATTTATTAGAAGTACGAGATAGTGATCAGTTCCATTTTGATAATGAAGAAGTAGATATGGTATTTTCAATTTCAAGAGATCTATATCGATATAATTTAGATAAGGTAAAAGAAATTTACGCAGATAGACAATTAGAAAAGAATGTAATTGATGCAATTGCAGCAATAACTAACACACCAAAACTAAGAGAGCTGAAAAGCGGGAAGGGAGAGTCGAAGAAAATGTGTACAAGAGTAGATGAGTTTCTTAAAAGAGAACGAGAAAAGGCAGTAGAGGAAAAAAATAAGGAAATCAAAGAAAAAGAAATAGAAATTAAAGAAGCAATCAAAGATCGAGAAGAAGCAATCAAAGGGCATGAGGAAGCAATCAAAGGTCGAGAAGAAGCAATTAATGATCGAACGGAAGCAATTTGCATGTTGGTTGAAAGTTTGAAAGAAATGAGTGTTTCAACAGATGTTATTGTGGATAAGCTAGTAAGTGGATTAGGGATTAGTGAGGTTGATGCAAGGTTGTACTTATAAAGAGTTACAAATGTTAAATGTATCAATATGAGGTGTTTTGTGATAATATAATAAAATAGATAAAATTAATACCAAATTCAGGTGTGTAACAATTAATTGCACAAGCTTCCTAGAGAACTTGATGCACCAATAATGGAGGAAAGAAGATGAATAAACTACACATTTTGTGGACCAATGATAATCCACACACAGCGCACACGATGGTATTTATGTATGCCATCAATGGAATAAAACAGGAATGGTGGGAAGAAGTTGATCTCATTATATGGGGAGCGACAGCTAAACTTGTTGCAACAGATGAGGGGATTCAGGAAAAAATTGCTATGGCGAAACAGGTAGGGGTAACGGTTCGTGCTTGTATTGCTTGCGCAGCACAATTTGGTGTAGTAGAGGAATTAAAGGAGTTAGGCATTGAAGTAATTCCAATGGGAGAACCATTAACAGAATTGCTTAAAAATGATGAAAAATTATTGACGATATAAAATATGGAACGAGAGAGTTAGAGGTTTTGTTTAAAGCCACTAGCTCTTTTTTTATTGTAGATAAAATTTATTTAATAATCGTTATCATCATCAAATCCAACTTAAATCAAAGTGAGCTGTTACAAATTGTTATAAGAAAGTTCTATGTGTTATTGTAAAAAAGTGAGTTACGGTAGAATAAAATGAG